>JAFYDO010000256.1 GCA_017544745.1 Treponema sp.
AATACAGATTATGTTACCCAGGTGCCTTCTCACTATGCTTCGCTCATAGAACCTTATATGGATAAAATTTCAGAAGAGGTTCACACTACCCTTTCTAAAATCAACAGCCAGCAGAAGGAAAATAAGGCTAATCAGATTTGTGAACAGATTTTTGGCAGCACCGATTTTCAGACTCTGCATTTTTATGTTGCAACTGCAAATGACGGCTTTGCAAAAAAGGATTTGAGTACCTTTACCTATACCGAACCGCTCAATTATCTTAAAGCCTTTTTGCTTGAATATGTAAAAAAAGATATCCGCGAATTTTTTGATGTTGTTGTTGTGCGCGGTCAGTGGGATGCTTCTCTTGCAAATCCTATGTCTAACGCATACCAGGAGCTGCTTAAGATTAGTGATGAAATTACTACCTTTGATAACGATCTTTCGGAAGACGGAGGCTCGGGACTTAAGATTAAAACCCTGCTTCCAAAAACTGCACACGACCCTGGAGCCGAAAACATCATCAACCGCATTATTTCTGATTCCAACGAACAGGCAAGAAGCTTTATCATAACTTCTGCACAGGATCTTATAAACATAGGAAAAACGCTCAAGCAGTTGATTGAAGACTATTCAAAGCAAAAGCCGGAAATTGTTCAGAACTGGCGAGAGCTTGAACGCTTCCTTGACCACCCGATGAAAGAATTTAGCGTAGGTATTTATAAAAAGATTTATCTGTTTGTACAGCTTATGCAGCAGTATCTGGCGTAGTTTATCCATGGGAGGGCCTATGGTAGAAGTCGAAAAAGAAGAAAACAAGATTCCACGTGCGCTTCTGGTGGGCGAACCGGGGAATGATTTACGTGAGCTCAAAGGACTTGTTCAAACCTTAGGCATGGACATTGTTCAGCGTCTTACCCTTAACCGCATGGAAGTTCATCCTGCATACGGAATTGGAACCGGAAAAGCAAAGGAAATTGCAGAGCTTGCAAAACAACTCCAGGTAGACTGCATCATTTTTGATTTTAATATTGAACCGCGAAAACAGCGTAACTGGGAAGAACTAACTGGTCTTTCCTGCTTTGACCGCCAGGAAGTAATCATTAAGATTTTTGCACAGCGCGCCACTACAAAAGAAGCAACCTTGCAGGTAGAGCTTGCACGGCTCAGCTATATGAAGCCACGTCTTGCACATGCAAAGAATGATTATTCCCGCCAGCGTGGTGGAGCTTTTGGTGCCAAGGGTTCGGGCGAAACCCAGCTTGAGCTTGACCAGCGAATTATAAGCAACAAGATTTCGCAGATAAAGCACGACCTTGCCGAAATTGAACTGAACCGCAAAACCCAGCGTAAACAGAGAGAAAAAAATCCTACCTGTGCGCTCGTTGGTTATACAAACGCCGGAAAATCAAGTCTGCTTAATGCTTTGACTGGAGCAGGCGCATACGTAAAGGACCAGCTTTTTGCTACGCTTGACCCTCTTACAAAAAAACTGCCGCTCAACGACAGCGCCGGAGTCATGATTACCGATACAGTTGGATTTATAAACAACCTGCCGCATCATCTTATAGACGCTTTTAAATCTACGCTCGAAGAAGCAGTTTATGCAGACTTGCTGCTCATTGTTCTGGACGCATCGGATCCGGATGCTGCCAATCATTACGAAACTGTGTGCCATGTTCTGGAAGACATTGGTGCAAATAAAAACCCGCGCCTTGTTCTTTTGAATAAAATTGATAAGGCCGAAGATGAAGAAATTGCTGCAACCTACAAGGCACTGCGCCTTAAGTTCCCGGATGCAATAAGTGTAAGCGCAAAGGAACAGAAGGGCTTTGTAGAGCTCAAGGATAAAATTACCGAACTGCTTTACGGAGAAATAGGCGACTATGTAATTCCTGCAAGCCAGGTTGTTCTTATAAACGAGCTTCGCAAAGCAGGCTGTATAATGAACGAAGAATGGCTTGATGATGGTGTTCACATTACAGCGCGAACAGTTGGCCGCCTTGCAGTTCTTTCGGCACCGTTCCAGAGGTCAAAAAAGTGAAGCTCAAGCTAAGTAAATTTGAAAAAATCCTCACCGCCATAATTGCGCTTTTGATGATTGTAATTATGTGCGTCACAATAGTTACTCTTGCAACCCAGGCAGGCACCCCCGGAAAAAACCTCCGTGATGCAGACCCCGAACCTACTCCTCGCGAAATTGAAAACCTTAACAAAAAACTGGATGACAAAATTGCTGCGTACACCGGTCTTGGAACCATACGCTGCATAACCGCCCCGGACGCCACTGCTGCCGAAGAAGATCAGGTTGGCACCGTCGTTGTCGTAACCCCATGGCTTTCCTACCCAGAAGGCGACACCATCTTTTACGAAGAACTCGCCCGCAAACGCATGGTAATTTCCAGCATATTTACAACCTATTTTTCCACCCGCACAAAAACCCAACTCCTGTCCACCACCGAAGACAAAATCAAATCCGAACTGGTGGATCAGATAAATGAGCAGATGTCTCTTGGCAAGATTTCTGGCATTTATTTTACAGATTATATATTCCTGGAGTAAGATGAAAAAAAAGTATCTTTGGTTTATTCCGCTTGGTATTATTGTAATTCTTTTTGTTTTCTATGCCTTCTGTTTTAAGCGCGTAGATGTAAATAAAATAGACGGCGACCTCGAAAAATTATCAGGCGTTTTCCGCGAAAGCTCCGTAGACATTGCCCAATCAATTGATGAAGGCCTTGATTTAGACGCCATGCTTGCTGAAATTAAAAAGGAATATGCAAAGTCTGTTAAAAAGCACAAGCTCTTTATGAGCATTAATGAAAACGGTATTGCAGAAAATCGCCTTGCAACCTGCATAAGCCAGGTGCTTTCAAAAAGCCTCACTCATCCAAACGGCCACCTTTATTTTACTTCACCCTATGAAACCTTCTTTCCATTTTTGTCTTATGTTGCTTATGATTCTGGAGTTGTGTTAGAAAAAACTGGTTCTGAATACCGGGTTTACAGCTCTAAGGATGACCACATAAAAGAAGGAATGCTCTACACCGGAAATGAGGGAAATCTTTTTAGGAC
Source organism: Treponema sp. (assembly GCA_017544745.1). The sequence goes on from JAFYDO010000256.1 coordinate 3,055, forward strand.
AATTATAGACGGCAAAGAGCTTTACCGCTATGGGCTTTTTGCAAACGAATATTTTACAGTTTCCCCAATCAGCATTGAAGATAAGGATTATAAAGTTAAAATAACTTATAACCAAGGCAGCGTGGATGAAGTTGAAAATCTTTCTTATTCAATTGAAGGCGATACCCTTTTTGTAAATTTCAGTTCCTGCGAATGGCACACACAAGCCGAGCAGGAACGGCTTTTTGAGGTTATAGAAAACATTGCCAAAATTATAAAGGAAGGCAAGACCAAGCTTGTAGTTTTTGATTTACGCAGCAACACCGGCGGTTATACAACAATTCCTTATCTTTTGTTCGGCGCTCTTGTATGCGGCACAACAGATGAAAACAGCGATGATTTTATAGAATACATAGAATATTACGAATACCTTAATTCAAACCAAATCTGTATAAACACAAAGGCCTCGCGAAGCAGACTTTCTTTACAAGGCCAGGGTGACGCCAACCTTACAAGATATCTCTTAACAAAAACCGATGAAAAATACACTGTTTTGGCAGACCCCGAAAAAGAATATATCACGCAAATCAGCCCGCTTTACGACGGAAAAATTCTTTTAATTACAGACCTCTACACAAGTTCTGCCGCAGAAGAGTTTGTTCTGCTGTCAAAAACCGCCTTCCCTGAGCAGACAATTATTGTTGGCCAGAACACACGCGGCGCCCTCGATTACGCAAATGTATTCCAGTTCAAGCTACCAGACTCTAAGCTTTCATTCTTGATTTCTCTTATAGACAACACAAAGTCCCCGCTTTTAAAAGACTGTCCAACCTGGATGGGCGACACAAAAGGCTGTCTACCAGATTATTGGTTTACCTTTGATGGCGATTTTGAAGTTGAGAAGATTATAGATTACTGTTTTGGGGAATAA
>JAFYDO010000257.1 GCA_017544745.1 Treponema sp.
CCTTTCTTCTCCCTTTACTGCATGAACATTAGAAGAAGTAATTCCTCCCGCAACGGCTTTTTCTATCTTTATCTGATTATCGGCATAAACTGCGATACTGGCTAGATGTGTTATGCAAAAAATTTGACGATTTTTTGCAAGGTTTTTCATGTGCGAACCAACAGCTACAGCCACTTCTCCGCCAATACCTGTGTCTATTTCATCGAAAATCAATGTCTCTACACTATCATTTTGAGCGAAAATCGTCTTTAAAGCAAGCATTACACGCGACAGTTCACCACCAGAAGCAATTTTGGCAAGTGGAAGCAGCGGAGTTCCAGGGTTTGCACTTATAAGGAATTCTATATTGTCTTTTCCGTATGGGCCGCATTTTTGGGCAACATCACTACCCTCTTTTTCAAGGATTGAAACTCCAAAATGTGTTCCCTTCATGCCAAGCTTTGAAAGAATATCATCAACTTCTCCAGATAGCTGCTGTGCACAGGCCTGGCGCTTTTTAGAAATGGAATCTGCAGCGGCAAGAATAACCTTTTCCAGCTCCTTAATCTGTGCAGCAAGTGCGTCCTTTTTATTGGCACCGTCGGAATTTTCGTCAATGTATTTCTGGGCTTCTTCGCAGTAAGAAAGAACATCTGCAAGCGGAGCATTAGGCGACTGAGCATATTTTTTCTTTAAGTTATAAATGAGGCTCAAACGCTCCTGTACCTGTGCAAGACGCGCAGGATCAAAAACAAGACGGTTTTTGTAGGAATTAAACTCTGCATTTATATCGCTAAGCTCGTAAAAAGCAGACTCAAGACGTTCATCAAGCGAAGAAACAGATTTATCCATTCCGGCAATATGGGAGGCATTGCGCTTTATTTTTTTAAGCAGATCAATTACCGAGCTTTCTCCCGAATCGAGCATCTGGCAGATTTCATCAGAATCTGAATAGATTTTTTCAAAAGAAAGCAGTCGTGCTTCTTCATCTTCGAGCTGGGAATCTTCATCTTTTTTGAGCTTGGCCTCTGTAATTTCCTTTACTGCAAAGGTACACATATCAAGCTTACGCAGGCGTTCACTTTCGGACATAGAATACTGTTCAAGCTGGCGACGCAGTTCTACAAGCTTTGCATACTTTTGGGTAAACTCCTGTACCTCTGCTGTTATTCCTGCCCTGCTGTCCAAAAACTTTCTGTGTTCCGGCACCTTCATGAGTGACTGATGTTCGTGCTGGCCATGTATATCTACAAGGTATGCAGAAAAAGCTGCAAGATCTGTGCGTGTTACAGGAGTATCGTTTATCCAGGCTCCGCTTTTTCCGGTATCGCGTATAAAACGTCTTAAAAGAACGCGGTTATTCTCTATTGTAATTCCATGCTGGCTAAGCCATTCACAGGCATTAAGAGGTTCTTCATCATCACCAATATTGCGTACCTGTGCAACAGACGGAAGCACAAAGGTTGCGCTTACAGACGCTTCGTTTTTTCCTGTTCGGATCTGACTTATCTCTGCTTTGCCTCCAAGTAAAAAAGAAAGTGCTCCTATTAAAATTGATTTACCGGCTCCTGTTTCACCGCTAAGAACTGTAAACCCCTTTTCAAATTCCAGATAGTCGTTTTCTATGAGTGCAAAATCTTTAATATTTAATTCTTCAAGCATAAGGCTCACCTCGCCAATTTAATTTTGAACGAAGGGCGTTAAAAAACTTTTTTTGAGTACAGCAAATAAGCTTTATTTTTTTATCTAAGATTTTTATTTCTATACGGTCTCCGGCCTTAAGATAAACAGGCTCCTGACCGTCTACAATCATCCATATTTCCTTTGTACGGGCCGGCTGTATATCTATGCACAAAACTCCGTCGGAACGCAAAACAATAGGTCTGCTGGACAAAGAGAACGAATTAATAGGTGTCATTACAATTGCGTCCAATACAGGATCTACAATTGGTCCACCTGCAGAAGCAGAATAAGCGGTAGAACCGGTTGGAGTACAGATGATTACTCCGTCAGACTTTAATTTACAAAGATGGTCGTTGTCAAAAAGAACTTCCATAGCAACAGTGCGAGCTGTATGCTTTGCGCTTATTACTACATCATTAAGACCAATATATTCTGCTTCTTTTTTTCCGTCTCGTACTAAGGTTGCCTCGAGCATGCTGCGGTACTGGAATGGTGCCTTGCCCTGTAAAAGAAGCTCCAGACTTTCCTGCCATTCACTTGTCTGTACAGAAGCCATAAATCCAAACTGACCAAGATTTACCGGAAAAACAGGAACATCATATTCTACGCAGTTACGTGCGGCAAATAAAACGGTACCGTCACCGCCAAGAGTTATTACAAATTCATATTCGCCAAATGGAGTATTTTCATTAAAACCGTCAAAGTCTAAAGAATCGCATTCCACACCCTTTGATTTTAAGAAAGCGGAAATCTGCTCAGAAAGTGCAAGAGATTCTTTTTTGACTGTGTTTATAATGATTAAAACTTTTTTCATTTGACTCCATTTTTCTTTTTATGGCAGAGTACCCAA
>JAFYDO010000258.1 GCA_017544745.1 Treponema sp.
AACTGCTCATAATGCCGTTTATGTAATTATTCTTTAATTTCTGTTTTCCATAGCGGCTATATTAGAAAATTCCCTATATTGCCACTCCCCCGATTTTATGATAATATGCTACATATTCGGGCCATTAGCTCAGTGGTTAGAGCAGAGGACTCATAATCCTTTGGTCCTAAGTTCAAGTCTTAGATGGCCCATGTGTGTAGGCTAAAAAGGCGAGCAGTGCGCAGCGTTTTTAGCCGGTGTTAAATAAAAGAAAAAACTGTTTTGGTTTACCAAAACAGTTTTTTTATCTTTATTATTTTATAAAATTTCATTTTTTTGGAAGAAGGATATTTTAGTTCAATGCCAAAAACACTAAAAGAAGTTTACGGAAAGTATCTGGAAGAATTCGCTAAGATTTCGCATGCAGCAGCAAAAATTGACGAAACCGAAATCTACGAAGAAGCAAACATGGAGACCCGCAAATATCTTACTCTCATAACAAAAGATAATGTTCTGCCGGGTTCTCATATAAATAATCTGGAAAATTTTAAGGAATTTTATGATGCCATCGTAACCGGCGGAAAAAGCGGTGTTGTAATGATGGATCATTATTCGAATATGGATTTGCCATGTTTTCTTCATCTGCTCGAAACCTGCGGAGAAGAGTGGGCAGCCGATTTTTCAAAGCGCATAGTTGCTATTGCAGGAATGAAGCTAAACGAAGCAGACCCGATTGTTCGTGCCCTCACAGGCAGCTTTACCCGTGTTGTCATTTATCCAACCCGCAGTCTTAATTCCTTTTACGAAAAAGATATTTCCGACGAAGAAAAAGAAGCAGAGCGCCTTCGTGCAAGAAAAATCAATTTTGCTGCAATGCGCGCAATGGATGGCTGTAAAAAACGCGGTCAGATTATTCTTGTATTCCCAAGTGGAACCCGTTACCGACCTGGCAAGCCCGAAACAAAGCGCGGTCTTAGAGAAATAGACAGTTACCTCCGCATTTTTGATTTGCTTCTGCCTGTTTCAATCAACGGTAATGTTCTGCGTCTTAACCCGGATGACCCTGAAAATATGGTAATGGATCTTGTAACACCGGATGTAGTAACCCTCACAGCCGGCAAAATGATAGAATGCAAGCCATTCCGCAATAAGATTTTGGAAACTGTTCCCGAAGGTCACCCCGATCCAAAGCAGGTAACCGTAGACGCAGTTATGCAGGTTCTCGAAGATTTGCATCAGGAGGAAAAATAATGGCAAAAAAAGATTTGTTTAAAGAAGTATCAGCAGTTTCATATCCTGGCCGCGGAATTGTGGCAGGCCTTAGCACAGATGCAAAATATGCCGTTTCTGCATACTGGACAATGGGTCGCAGCGCAGGCAGCCGTAACCGCATTTTTGTAACCGACACAGAAGATGGCAGCGAAGTAGTACGCACCAAAGCCTTTGACGAAACCCTCATTGCAGGAGATCCAAGTCTCATCATTTATGCAGCAGTTCGTACACTCGGCAAAAAGACAATCGTAACCAACGGCGACCAGACCGATACAATCTACGAAGGATATAAAGCAGGCAAAACCTTTGAACAGTCACTCCGCACACGTAAATACGAGCACGACGGTCCAAACTGGACACCTCGCATTTCATCTGTTTTGGATATAGAAGACGGTCACCTTAATTACACACTTTCAATTCTCAAAAGCGACGAAGGAGATGAAAACTGTACCGTACGCCAGACCTTTGACTACGAATCTCCTTTTGCAGGAGAAGGCCGCTACATTCACACTTACGAAGGCGACGGAAATCCTCTCCCAAGCTTTGCCGGAGAACCAGTAAAAGTAGCAATTGACGGTACTATCGACGAGTTTACAGACAAGCTCTGGAACTCCCTCAATGCCGACAATAAGGTAAGCCTTTTTGTACGTTTTATTGACATTGCCACAGGCTCTTTCGAAGAAAGGATAATCAACAAAAATAAATAAGATGGAAGACCCAAAAAACACAGTAAAACAAAAAATATCCCGCAATATGACCCCGCGCAAGGCTTTACAGTTTCTGCTGCTCGGTCTTTTGTGGTTCGTGTGCTGTCTTCCTGTAATAACCGCCGGTGCCGCCACCTGTGCCTTTTTTTATGTAGGCATTAAAATCTTAAACGGCGACCCCGACATAAAAACCGCAAAGCTCTTTTTTAAGGGCCTAAAGCAGAACTTTGTTCAGGGCCTTTTAATGTCCCTCATTTCCATTGTAACTTTGGGAGGCTTTGGCGCACTTCTTGCCTGGACCATTCTTAGCGACCAGAGCAAGTTCTTAATTTTTATTGCAATTGGCTGTTGTCTTGCCGCCTTTGTCTTTAACACCTTTGCATATCCCATCATCGCCCGCTACGAAAACACCTTTGGCAACATAATGCGCAATACTGTTGCTCTTGTTTTTACCTATTTGTCCGACGCACTCAAGCTTAGTCTTATACTCGCCGTGCTTATTGCTATAGATGTCCTGCTTTTTTATTTGAATCTTTTTGCCGGTTTTGTATCTTTGTTGTTCTGGCCAAGCACTCTTTTTTATCTTACAGCAAATCGTTTTGCCACAATATTTTACAAGGTTGAGCACCCGGTAAAGTACGACGACAACGGCGATCCAATCTCTGAGTAATATTTTTCCTTATAAATTCATATTCCCTTTTTTATAAATATATTCTATTATACTAGCCATGAACGAATTACAACTTAAATATGGATGCAACCCAAACCAAAAGCCGGCAAGGGTTTTTATGGAAAATGGTGATCTGCCAATAACAGTTTTGAACGGTAGACCAGGATATATCAATCTGCTTGATGCCCTCAACGGCTGGCAGCTTGTAAAAGAGCTTAAGGAAGCTACCGGTCTTCCTGCTGCAACAAGCTTTAAGCATGTAAGTCCTGCCGGTGCTGCTGTAGGACTCCCTCTTTCAGATACTCTCAAAAAAATCTATTTTACAGACAATGTAGAACTTACTCCTCTTGCCTGTGCCTATGCCCGCGCTCGTGGTGCAGACCGCA
>JAFYDO010000259.1 GCA_017544745.1 Treponema sp.
ACCCCATCACCGTATTCAAAAAACTGTGTTGTAAATTCTTTGTTGGTTTTTAGAAAATCTATGTACTTGCGGATTTTTTTTACCAGTTTGATGGTACTGTAGTTGTGGGTGAGCGTAAGGTCGTCCACCATGCCGTGGAACGAAAGGTTGTCGCTTATGAAGACACCTCCCGGCGCAAGATTTACCTTATATTTTTGGAAAAAGTTTATGTACTGGCCCTTAGCAGCATCTATAAAAATCATGTCAAACTGCTGCGGTCGGTTGTTCCCGTCCATAAGCTCTACTTTGAGCGCGTCCCCGTGAATTGCGTTTATGCGGTCATCCAGCCCGCTGTCGTGGATGTTCTGCTTTGCCTTAATGTGACGGTCTATATCAAGCTCAATAGTTGTTACAGTTATATCGTGAGCCACGTTTGCAAACTCAATTGCAGAAAAACCGATGGCAGTTCCAATTTCAAGGATACGCTTAATATTGTGTTCTTTGATATAACTGCAGATAAAATCAATTCCGCCGTCGCGCATAATAGGGATGGAGTTTTTGGCTGCGTAAAGTTTGATGTCGTCCAGAGTTTGCATGATGGATTATTTTAGCAGAATAAAATGGTGGGAGCAATAATCTTTGATAATATCCGGATGAGTTGCAGCATATTCAAGAATTGACTTTCCAAGGCCGGAGTTTACCAGGTCACGGACTTTTTCCACAGGCAGTTTATTTATTGCGGGACAGGTTGGAGTAAGTGCAACCACAGGTTCCAAAGATTCTTCTGTTCGTACTGCACGCAGCGGCCAAATTTTGCAGTCAAAGGGTTTTAGTTCTGGCGGTAGGGAGCAGCCGTTCTGTGCGTTCAAAAACGGACACACCACCTCTTCCTGCGGGTCGTCGGTTTTGTAGTCCGCAGAAATATCAAAGGTCCACGAGCTTTTGCCTTCCCCTGCAGGACGGAATTTTGCATTTGGAAAAAGGCGCTGTAATTCGAGCATTGTCTGTTCATCAAAAACAGGAGATTCCCAAAGGCTCTGGCGCCTGAAGCTGCAGCAGAATTTGCAGGAGGCACAGTCATTTTTTGTAAGCAGCGGCGACAGCAGATTAAGCTGGTTATTCAACTCTTCCATAAAACTTATCCAAAATCATATCGGGCTTGTACGAAAGCTTAGCTTTGCGAAGTCCTTCTACACCCATATCTTCTTCCCTGTTGTAATATAAACTTTGCGGTCCCTTTCTTGCAAACTGCTGATTTATTACCGCATAGGCTCCGTTTTTTTCATGTTCTGCAACTGCTTTTTCATAAATTACATCAAGAACGTCAGCGCTGATTGGTGCAGCCAGCGTCATTGCTGCAGGTTCCCCGTTTATGTATAAAACTCCGCCAATCAGACCAAGCAGTTGTGTATTATCCAGCGCCTTTTGTATACTCTCATATTCAAGACGCAAAACCTCTTTGAGCTCTCCGTCCTTTTCATTATACCATTTTTGCGAAACAGCAAGAATATCATCTGCAATATCATTCTGGGGATATAATTTAAACTCCCAGTTGGTTCCGTATATACGGTTAAAACGCGAAATATGATTTCGTTTTTTCTGATACCGCGAACCCAAAAGCCCCGCAAGATTTTCCCTAAGATAAATATAGTCGCAGTCATCACGGTTGGTTTTCCATTCTACATGGCGACCTTGAAAATGCTCTGCAAGGCAAAGATCCAGCTCGCGCTTTTGTTCCTGAGTTATAAGGCAAAAGGAAACTGGTCTTTTTTGTTGAGCCGCATCATCAAAAATAATTTCCAGGGCCTGCTTAAGAGGTATATCCTTTTTAAGAAAAAGAGGAAACGCATAGCCTGTGCGGTTTTCGTCCCCATAATAATAGCGGATTAAAACATTTTCCCTGATTTTAAGTTCTGTATTATATTTTTCCTGAAGCAGAAACATGTTGGCAACAGAAGCATCGCTTCCAAAAATGCCGGTGGCCTGCAGATTATCATTAAGATACTTAAAATCCAGTAAATTCATATTGTAAAATTACTATTTAAAGTCTTGAAAAGCAAGAAAAAAAGTCTATTTAAATTGTAAAAA
>JAFYDO010000040.1 GCA_017544745.1 Treponema sp.
AACGCCAGCCGCTGCATCATCTCCTGCTCCGCACAAAAAGCTTGCCGCCAGAGGAATGCCCGGAAGCCCACCGCCGGAACCAATATCACCAACAACAACACTGCCTGCTTTTTGGTCAACAAACTTTTTTATAAGTTCATACCCTGCAAGCGAGTCCAGAATATGACGCACTACAAGCTCGTCGTGGTCTGAAGTGTTTGTAAGATTGTAGGCGGAATTAAAAAGGATGAGTTCTTTTATGTATTGTTCCATTTTGGAAACAAGGAGAGTGCGGGCGTTTTGTTCAAGTCCAGGGACTGATAAAGTTATTCCTTGTTCTATAAGATTAAACATGTTTTTCCTATTTATCAATATCCAGCAGCAGGTCGGTGGTTACGTCGCTGCCGACATAATGAATAACTACAAGGTTTCCGGTTTTTTCGGCAACTATATCCTTGCACTGGCAGAGCTTATATACATAACTGCCTTTGTTTTCTGTAGCCTGTGCAATAGAAGGTGTTACAGAAAAAGTTGTTGTGCTTCCGTTGCTCTTTACTGCCTTAAAAAGCATGTAGAAGGTTTCGGTACAGCTTTTGTTGTTTACAAAATATTTGCGGTCGCCTGTAAGTAAGAATGAACCGTCAGGATCAGGCTCGCTAAAGAAGGTTTCAAAAATTGAATCCTTTACATTGTAGCCGTTGATTTTAAAACGCAGAATAGAAGGATTACGGGTTTTAAAAGTTTCGGAATCCTGAATCTTTGCTGCATACACTTCCTGCTGTGCGGCAGAAGCTGCATTCTGTTCTATCTTAAGTTCATTGAGTTTTTCAAGAATCTGGCGCAAAAGAATATTTGTAGAAAGATTTGAAGTTGCAGAAGTTGAAGATGTAAGTCCTGTAAGGCTTGTGAGCGAAGACAGTGTACTGAACGAACCGGTATCATACAGATCAGAAATATCAGAAGCCGAAAGAAGATTTGCATTTGAAAGCAAAGTAATAAGGATATCGTCTGTTGTAGTTCCGTCGGTTAAAACTGTTTCTGTTGTCTTTGTATCAGTAGTAGCTGTATCAGATTTTTTAGTACTTGTTTTTGCCTGACTTGGAATTGACGGCTTGTAAAATTTTCCGTCCATAGTTGGAACAGAAATAGAAGGCATGTCCGGCATTGTAACTGTAGGCACAGAAGGCATTTCTATAGACTCTGCAAAAACAAGCCCACCGCAAAGTATAAGTACTGCTGCGATTAAAGATTTACATGTTTGCAAGACTTTCCTCCACATATTCAAGCCGCTGGGTAAGCTGGGCAATTGTTTTTTCAAGCCTGTTCTTTTCGCGCTCAAGACGGGTCTTAGGATCTTCACCTCGTGCTTTTGCAGCATTCTGCTTCATCATCTCGCGCACGCTGGCCGGTGACTTTCCACCGTTCATAAATTCCTGCTCTACGGCAGCACGGTCGGCCGGCTTTCTTACAGAAGCAACTACCTTCATGTTTTCAAAGCCAATTGCGGGATTTACACTGCTTGCCCCAACCTTGCGTATATCCTTGGCTGTATTTCTAGGCAGACACAGGACTCGGTCAATATAATCTTCATAGCGGATGTTTGCTTCCTTACAAAGCTCCATTGCCTTTGCAAGCTTTTTACCAAACTCCTGCATAAGCTCGCCGTTTTTGGCAAGATAGTTGGTTTTTATATCCTCTGTGAGCGCCTTGAGCTCTGCGTTGCTTTCCCAACCAATTGAATAATACCCCTTTTTTTCTGCAATTTCAATCAAATCACCAAACTTTGCCCAGAATTCCTGAGTGTGAACCTTGCAGGCTGTTCCATAAGAAGGGTCGTTTTCCTGCTTTTGAATTGTAACAAGATGATGGGTGTACTCATGCACGGCAGTGTAAACAAGCTCGCTTTCGCTCTTAAAATTAAGGTTATGAAGATAAATCTCGTGAGTGTCGGGCTTGTAAAAACCGTTTACACGTTTGCTTTCCTTGCCGGTCTGAATTACAGTAAAATCTATTTCGCACGGA
>JAFYDO010000260.1 GCA_017544745.1 Treponema sp.
TATTTTCTGTTGGTAGGAATAATAGCACAGCTCTTTCTGTCAGAAGAAACAATCCAGTTGATTAATTTTTTTTCAAGCGTTGCCTGTCCGTCGTCTGTAAGGTCCTGTATAAGAGTGATTTTGTCGTTCCTGTTTTTTGCGTTAAGCTTGGGCAGAGGCTTTTTGGGAGCAAGCTTTCCTTCTTCCAGAAAATCTATTGTATCGCAATATTTTTCGGCTTCGTCCATGTTGTGGGTAATTAAAATTATGTTCATGCCGTTTTGCGCCAGTGTGGTAAGGTTTTCAAAAAGAAATGCTTTTTGTGTGTCATCAAGCAGGGCAGTGGGTTCGTCCAAAAGCAGCAGCTTGGGTTGTTTAATAAGTGCACTGCACAGCGCAATAAAAAATCTCATGCCGCCGCTTAGTTCTTTTACACGTGTTGCAAGATTAAGCGTTGGGATCCACATTTTTGTTACGGGATCAATATTTTTCTGATATTCTTTTTTTATACCAAGCAGCAGGTTTTCTCTTACACTAATAGAATCTGCAAGCATTGGTGTCTGATGAACATAACAGATTCCGTGCTCAATAGCAGCCTTAGGGTTTGCAAAAATAACGGGCTTATCATCCAAAAAAAGCTCACCGCTGTCTGGCTGCAATTCTCCGCAGATGATATTTGCTGTGGTTGATTTTCCCGCTCCGTTTTCGCCAAGAAGCGCATGAATCTTAGCACCCTCAAACCGAATGCTAAGATTTTGGAGAACAATTTTTTTTGAATAACGCAGGCTTATGTCGCGGAGTTCTAAAGTCATGTATATATATGCGACCCTTCTTCTTATTTGATTTCTTTCTTCCCACTCTTAATATCATCTACCAGCCCAGCCATCTTACCGCGGATATCTGCTGGTACTGTTGATTCATACAATGGGTCATCCTGAACAAAGTCTACATAGCCGTCTTTTACACCGAGCATTTTTGCAGTACCCCAGCTGGTCTTGCCCTTTAAGAATTCTGTTGTCATAAGAAAGGCAAGTTCTTCCTGTTTCATAACTGTGCTGGAGATAATGTTTCCAGGTGCTTTGTCAAAGCCGTTGTTATCAAACCAGGTAATATAAAAGTTGTTGTTTACTGCAGAATTAATAACGCCTTGAGAAGCTCCTCCACAGATTGGAAGAATTACATCAACTCCACTTTGATAAAGAACATCGGCAAGCATTGCACCCTTGCTGGCATCGTACCAGTTTCCTACAATTCTAAAGTCTACAGTTGCAGAACGGTTGGCGTCCTTAGCGCCCTTTTCAAAATATGGATAAATGATATTGTTCATTACAGGATACTCCTGAGCCGCAATAAGACCAAGCTTGTTTGATTTACTCATAAGGCCTGCAATATAACCTGTAAGATATGACTGCTCATACTGATTGTAGCAGACAGTACAGATGTTTGAGTTTCCGCTGCACTCTGCATCAAGCAGAATAAACTTTTGTGAAGGGAACTGCTGGATAATTGGTTCAACAATTTCGGGCAGAGAAGGATTAGAAGAAATAATTACATCGTATTTCTGTTCTGCAGCAAGCGCTGTGATTTTAGCAGGCCACTCAGACTGATTAGTTCCTGCTTCAAGCAGATAAAGCTGGGCCTTTTTTTCAGGCTCTTTGCCGTCGTTGTACTCATCTATTGCACGAATAACTCCATCGCGGAGCATTGCATAGGTTGGACTGTCTGCACAGATTCCGGGAATAAAAACTGCAACAGACATTTTTTTTGAAGAAACTGCCTTGCAGCTGCCAAAAAGGATTAGTGAGGATAATAAAACTAAAATTATTTTTTTCATAGTATGGATATAATAGTTTTATATAAAACTATTGTCAAGAGTGAAAATTCTTTTCTATTTTATCCAGAAAGCATGTAAACTGTTCAATTTCGTCTTTGCTAAATCCCTTATAAAAAGTTGCAACCAGCTCCTTAGA
>JAFYDO010000261.1 GCA_017544745.1 Treponema sp.
CAGGCTCCGGAATCGCACATAAATACGAGAATAAAATAAAGATATATAAAAATTGTTGAGTCTTCTTTAATTGAACTGAGGCGTGAAACAAAGGTGAGCATAAATCCGCAGTAGAAAATAATTAATACAGTGATTGCAATTTTTTCCAGAGAATGCTCAAAGCTTTTTGCACAAAGGGATTCGGCTCCCATGAATGCAAAAATATCAAATACTACAATCCATGTAAGGAAGGAAAGGTCAATATCCAAAAGAATAAAATTATAGGCAAGGAAGGGCAGTGCCGCAGTAAAAATTATGACAGCGGTTTTTGGAAAAAGCTTAAAGCGTTTGCTTGCCATATTATAAAATTCGTTTGCTGCAAGTGCAGAAGCTAAAACTACAACTATGTTTAAAGCAATGTGGTTATAATAATAAAGAGAAACTATTGCTATTACTATTGGTAATCCTATAAAAAAAACTAATAGTCGTTTAGCTACTTTGTTCATAAATAATCCGTAAGGTTCCTAATTAGAGGCTGCCTTTTCTGCACCAAAGCGTCTGCTTCTGTGCTGGTACTCCTCTATATTACCATAAAATTCCTCTACCGTGTAGTCCGGCCAGAGGGTGTCTATATAAATTTGTTCTGCATAAGGAATGTGCCACAGTAAAAAATTACTTAGTCGTTTTTCACCGCCGGTTCTTATTAAAAGATCTACGTCCGGGCTGGCAGGCATATCTAAAGAAGCAGAAATTAATTCTTCTGTAATCTCTTCGCTCTTTTTTCCCTGTGCAATTATCTTCTTAATTCCACGGATGATTTCGTCTCTTCCACCATAATTAATGGCAAGGTTTAAAGTCATACCGTTAAAATCTTTTGTGTCCTTTATTGCCTTGGTAATATCATCCTGAATACCTTCAGGCAGGGCACTTAAATCCCCAATATGATTAAGCTTGATTCCATTTTCTTTGTAGAAATTTAATTCCTGGCGCAAATGTGTGTGAATCAGGTTCATCAAAAACCCAACCTCTGCCTGAGTACGTTTCCAGTTTTCCGTAGAAAAAATATAGAGTGTAAGGTGCTTTATTCCAAGATCAGCAGCTGCTTTTACAATTGCTTTTACTGTATGAAGCCCTTTGTCGTGTCCGGCAGAGCGGGGAAGTTTTCGTTGGGTTGCCCATCTTCCGTTTCCGTCCATTGTAATGGCAACGTGAAGCGGAAGATTGTTTTTATCTAAAGACATTACTAGTTCAAAATTTCCTTTTCTTTTGCATCGTAAATCTTGTTGATTTCGTCGATGTATTTGTCAGTCAATTTCTGAAGCTTGTCTGTTTCTGTCTTAAGACCGTCTTCTGTAAGTGTTCCGTCCTTCTGCTGCTTTTTAAGGTCATCGTTACCATCGCGGCGGATATTACGGATTGCAGTACGGCTGTTTTCGGCAATAGTTTTAGCCTGTTTTACAAGTTCCTTGCGGCGGTCTGCAGTAAGAGCAGGAATAGTAATACGGATTACTTTACCGTCGTTAGAAGGATTGAATCCAAGGTCTGCAACCTGAATTGCCTTTTCAATTTCACCGATAAGAGATTTGTCAAACGGCTGAATGATTACGGAGCGGGCTTCTGGAATCTGAATCGTTGCAACCTGATTAAGCGGTGATTTAGTGCCATAGTAGTCTACGCGAACCTTATCAAAGATTGCAGCATTGGCACGTCCAGTTCTGATTGCGTTTAAAGAATCCTTTAATGACGCAATTGTTTTTTCCATTCTTTCTTCATTGTTTTCAGCCATTTGATTTCTCCTTTTTACTTACCAAGTACAAAAAGCTTAGCTGTAACAAAAGCAAGTGTTGCACCTGCTTCCTTTCCAACTTCTGCGAGTTTTGCAGTTACAGTCTTTTTGTCGTCCTTTACGAACATCTGGTCTTCAAAACAGATTTCTGCAAGGTGCTTGTTGATCTTACCCTGTAAGATTCCTTCCTTAACATTGTCCGGTTTAGAAGCCATCTTTTCATCCTGATCCATCTGAGCCTTGAAGATTTCTTTCTGCTCGTCAATGTAGCTCTGTGGAACGTCTTTCTTAGATGTGTAAGCTGGTGTAAATGCTGCAATGTGGAGACAGCAGTCATAAGCAAATGTCTTAACAGCATCTGCAGTAGAACCACTGATTACTACAACAGCACCAGTCTTGTTGTCTGAGTGGATATAGAAAGAAGCAGTACATCCGGCTGGAACATCAATAACTTCTACCTTTGCAACGTTCATGTTTTCGCGGATAGAAACCTTGAGTGGTTCGAGCATCTTTGTGTGTTCTTCTTCTACTTTTGTGTAGCCTTTTTCGATAGAAACGTCGAGCATCTTTTCGCCAAGAGCGATGAAGTCTGCATTCTTTGCAACAAAGTCTGTTTCACAGGTAAGTTCAACAACATAAACCTTGTCACCAGTGTTGCGGATAAAGAGGCGTCCTTCTGCAGTAGCACGGTCTGAACGCTTAGCAGCAGCGGCAAGTCCCTTTTCCTTAAGGTATTTTTCAGCTTCTTCAATGCTTCCGTTACATTCTGTAAGAGCCTTCTTGCATTCAAGCATTCCGGCACCTGTCATTTCACGCAGGTTTTTAATATCACTTGCTGTAAATGCCATATATTAGTCCTTATAAATCTTATCTTCGTCTACAAGACTTTCTGCTTCGTCAGCTTCGCGGTCTTCTTCCTTTACTTCTGTTGGCTGGTAGTTAGAGTAGTCAACAATTTCTTCATCTTCATCTTTCTTAGCTGCATCTGTAACAACTTCTTCTTCGTCGTTAAGGTTTTCAAGAATCTTAAGACCAGCTTCGTTGTCTGATTCAATTACAGCGTTAGCAATGATTGATGTGAACAATGAAATAGCGCGGATAGCGTCATCATTTCCAGGGATAGGGTAGTCAATACCTTCTGGGTTACAGTTTGTATCAACAACAGCAATAATAGGAATACCCATTCTGCGGGCTTCTGCAACTGCAAGCTGTTCCTTGTGTGTATCGATAATAAAGATACATCCAGGGAGCTCTTTCATCTCCTTAATACCACCAAGGTTCTTTTCGAGCTTAGCCTTTTCCTTCTGGAGAGCAGCTACTTCTTTCTTTGTAAGATTTTCGAATGTGCCGTCAATTTCCATCTTTTCGATTTTCTTGAGGCGCTGAAGTGATTTTTTGATTGTAGCAAAGTTTGTAAGCATACCACCAAG
>JAFYDO010000262.1 GCA_017544745.1 Treponema sp.
GGGAGCGCTGCCAGACGTTCAGCCGCCGCCTTCATGTTTTCTTCATCATGACCCGTAAGCTGCCAGACCACTTTAGAAGGCACAGGGGCAGGATCAATATAATATTTTTCAAACGGCCCGCCTGTAAGCAGCGTTCCTGCGTTTATCATTTCGGTAAAATATTCATCGCAGCCGCCAAAACGTTCAATCAAAGTTCTAAACGCGGGATGAGAAATTGTTGCCATGGGACCGCACACAAATACCATAAGAGAAAACCCCTAATATTTTTCTTTAAAAAACTATTTCAAAGGTATATACTATATTTTATGAAAAGATACCTTAATATTTTATTCATTTTATCATTCTTTTTTGTAACGGTAAACGCATACGCTCAATTTTCAGAACTCGACAACTATGTAACACGCACCTGGACAAGCACCGATGGACTTCCGGGAAATTCTATGTCGGATGTACTTCAATCTGATGACGGCTATATGTACTTTGGAAGTTACGAAGCTCTTGTTCGTTTTGACGGCTACGAATTTAAAAGCATAAACAAATATTCAAACAAAGAGTACTCCTTTATTTCTGCACGCTCAATTTTTCAGGATTCGCAGAAAAACATCTGGGTAGGTTCTAACGACGAAGGTGTCCAGAAAATAGGCAAAAATTCAACACAGCAGTACTCTACCGAAAACGGACTTCCAAATAATTCTATCCGCGCCTTTGCAGAAGACAAAGCTCACAACATCTGGATTGGTACTGCAAGCGGAGTTGTATATCTTACTCCAGACGGCAAGTTTGTAACTCCAAAATTCGAAAGCGAAGAAAACATGGATTTTATTATCGTAAGCCAGTTTTACAAGGACACTGCAGACAGGATCTGGATGGTAACCTCAGAAAACAAGGGACTTTACTATTATTCAGACAACATATTCCACCGTTTTTCACAGCTTGATGACGAAGGCGATTTTATTTTTTCATGCATTACCCAGGATCCAAACGGAGACTTTTGGATAAGCCTTAGCGAAAAAGGACTCGTTAAATTTTCAAACGGGAAAATCACAAAAATAGAATCGGGAACCTTCCTTGACAACACACCGGTTTACGACATTTATTTTGATAAATACGGAACCATCTGGTTTGGAACCCAAAAAGGAATTGTTCTGTGCACAAATGGAGTTTATACAACCTACGAAGGCACCAAATCAATTATGAACAGTACAATCAACAAACTGTTCGAAGACCGCGAAGGAAATGTATGGGTAACCACCGACTCCGAAGGTATAGGTAAAATAAGCCCCGGAAAATTCCGCATGACAATTTTGAATACCGGCGTTAATGCAATCTGCGAAGACAAAAGCGGAAACGTATGGGTTGGTTCGGACGAAGGTTTGTTATGCTATAAAAATGGAGACGACCGTGTAGAAAACGAAGCAACAGAATTCTGCAGCAACACACGTATACGCCATATTGCGCTTGCCCAGAATGGAGACCTGCTTGTAAACTGCTACACTGCTCCGGCACAGGTTCGCATTACCAAAAACGGCATACTCAACTGGACAACTGATGACGGGCTTGCAGGAAACAAAACCCGAGTTTCTCTTGAAACAAAATCGGGCGACCTTTACTGCGGTACTACAACAGGACTTTCCATAATCAAAAAGGATGGTTCAATTCAAAACTTTACTTCTTCAAACGGCTTTAATAACGAATATATTATGTGTCTGTACGAGGATGCAGAAGGCCAGGTATGGGTTGGAACCGACGGTGGCGGTATATATATTCTGCGCGACTATAAACTGGTAAAAAAGTTTTCTCAAACTGATGGTCTTGCAGGAAACGTTGTTTTTAAAATTTCTGCCGATAAAAGCGGTGGCTTCTGGATTTGTACCGGAACAGGCATTAGTCTTGTACGCACAGACATAACAAATAATTTTGGAGACACCACAATCTGTAATTTTACTTCGGAACAGGGGCTCCAGTCCGACTCTATTTTCCAGATGATTCCTGATACAAGCGGAATTGTATGGATGGTAAGTAACCGCGGTATTACTTCTACCCCACTCGAAAATTTTTATCAGATTGAAAACGAAGAACGCGAAGACCTTAACATTAAATTCTATTCTCAAAATGATGGTCTTAAATCCAGCGGTGCAAACTCTACAGCCCTTAGTATGATGGACTCTCACGGCCGCATATGGTTTACAATGACAGACGGTTTTGCACTTTATGACCCGCTTAAAATACGAAACAAAAACGTACTTCCACTTGTTCAGATAGAAAATGTAAAGGTTGACGAAACTGAATACACAGACTTTGACCAGACCATTATCATTCCGCCGGGAACCAAGCACATAGACATTAAGTATACAGGTTTGAGTTTTATTGCGAGTGAACAGAACCGCTTTAGCTACATGATGCAGGGCTTTGATACAAAGTTTTCTGATTATACAACCAACCGCACGGTTTCTTATACAAACCTTAAGCCTGGTGAATACACCTTCTTTGTAAACATTACCAATGCAGATGAATTTACTTCTCTGGAGCCTGCAGTCGTTCATTTTATTCAAAAGCCTTTTATCTACCAGCGTTACGGATTCTGGATTGCAGTAATTTCGGTATTAATGGGAATAATTGTGCTCATCTTCCTGCTTGTAATTCACACAAACAAAAAGCGCCAGCTCATGCTTGAAACCCAGATTCAAATGGCAACCGTAGAGCTGCAGATGGCCAAGGATGATTCCGACCGTCTGCTCCGAAGTATTCTGCCTGTTTCAATTGCCGAACGCATGAAAGGTCTTGCAGGCGAACGAACAATTGCCGACAGCTATAAAAACGTAACTGTTCTTTTTTCTGATATTGTAGGCTTTACAAAAACTACAAGTAACGAATCGGCAGAAAACATTGTAAGTTCCCTCAATGCCCTTACTTCACGTTTTGATAAGCGCGCAGCCCATATGGGTGTAGAAAAAATCAAGACAATCGGCGACGCCTACATGGCAGCCTGCGGAGTTCCAACCCCTAACGAAAAACATGCCGAAACCATGCTCAAGTTTGCCGTTGGAATGTACAAGGACCTTGCCGAATACAATAAAACTGCAAAGATTAAATTTAATATAAGAATTGGTTTGAACAGTGGACCTGTAATTGCCGGTGTAATTGGCGAAAACAAGTTTATCTACGATATCTGGGGCGACACCGTAAACGTAGCCAGCCGCATGGAAAGCGCCTGCACCCCTGGCCACATCCGCATCAC
>JAFYDO010000263.1 GCA_017544745.1 Treponema sp.
ATTTTGCAGCGACTCGTGAATACCGTCCTTCTGTTCTTCAAAAAATCCATAGAAAACACGCTCAAGAGTTCTTGCACCCTTACCAAAAAGTTCAATTGATTTTTTTACAGTTTCTTCTATCTGCTGCATCATTGATTCAATTTGATTCTGAATCTGGAAGGTGTTAACCCTGTTGGTAGCAAAATCATCAAACAGACGACCAAACTCACCTTCCGGCGAAAGCTTGCGCAAAAGCTCCTGCATCATTGTGTTTGCCATTGAAAAATTATTGAGTCCTTCTGAATACTCAGTACGATTTTCACTCTTGTAGAAAATACCTTCCATAGCAACAACATTAAGGTCGCCGATTATCTTGTCATATTTTTCGGTACAGAACCACGAAAGGAAACCGCCCGTTAATTCATAACCAAAAGGAATTCTGTTCCAGAGCTTGAGCCATGGACGATGCTCCATAACAGGAAAGGAATCAAGTTCAAAATCTTCTTTTAATTTTTCGCTAAGGTTCTGCTTTTTCTGCTCGCGTAAAAATTCATTCCATCTAATTTCCTGAATCTTTTTCCATTGACTTCTAAAACTTGGGAACCAGGCTTCGGCACCTTCTATATTTTCGGGCTGCCAGTCATAATTGTAGTTTACTACCCTGCCCAGATTTTTGATTGGGACATTGTCTGCAAAAGAACGGATTGTTCCCATAAACGCAGAAGCCTTTACCATAAACTCGCGTACAGCCTTTTCTATATCCTTATCCTGCGCATTTATTGTAAGATGCTTGCGCTGGGAAAAAAGATATATGGCTTCCAGAACTTCATTTTGGATAGGACGCATTGCAGAAAAAACAGCAGCAAGTGCATTCAAGTCCATTGTACTGTTGCTGTAAGGGCAGGTATAAACATCTCCCATGATATTGGTAAACTGAGCAATAAAATGAACATACTGCAGGGAACAGAATTTTGAAAGCCAGTTGGCACAGGAAACTGCAGAATACATATTTGTCTTTGTTTCCTTTTCCATATTATTTAAAATTTCATCAAGCTTTTTTGCAAGCTCTGTTCTTAGCTCGGGAGTTACCTGCTTTGAATATTGATAGATAAAAGGATCTGCCTGAGCGTTTATTTTTTCTGCTATTTCCGGTGCAACAAATGAACTTAGAAAAACATAAAAATCGCCGGGTCTATCTTCTATGTATGTGTAGTAAGGTTTAAAAAAATCTGCGGCTTCTTTTAAGGTCAAAAGGCGTTCATAAAAAATATAGTCCAGCGACTTTATGCGGTGATTGATTGTACCCGGATATCTTGAATTGATTTTTCTGGCAATATTATTAATAAGATCCAGACCATAAATCTGTTCTATGCTTTTTTTGTCAAACAGAGCGCGCAGCCACAAAATAAACTTATAGAATACAGATTCACCCTCCAGCTTTTTCTTGAGCGTAACAGTTGTTTCTGAATCTGCCGCTTCAAATTCCAGCTGATAGTTTTGTGGAGAAACCTGATTAATTCTGTTTAGCATTGCCAGCCTGTCTTCGGCGTTAAGACCCGCAACAAGCCTGTCAAAAGAACTTTTTGTGTTGCTTTCAACCATACATTATATTATCGGTAAAAAAGCACTTTATGTTCATAAAAAGGTTTAATTTCTGTATTCAATAGTCTTATTTGCGGTACATTCCACTACTTTATTCCTGTAAACGCAGTAAACTGTCACCTTTTTTTGATTATTACTGTAGGTTTCGCAGATTGTACAGGACCTCGGGGGCAAAAGATTGATTTTAAAACCAACCTCTTTGGAAACTTTTAAAAGGCTTACACCTGTTCTGTCCTTGTAAATTACAAGCGGGCCTCCAAAAAGTTCCTGGCTGTGTCTTGCCCTTAACTCTGCAATAACGTCGTTATAATCATTAGAAATTGTCTTATTAACTACTCCGTTTGCAGTCTGAACATAATAAACCATGTAATAGCTTGTACTGCTTATATCTATGTCCGAACGGAAAACCAGCAGTTTTTTTGCAGGGTCATATACATAATCCTTGCGTTCTACTGCTGTAAGATTATTGAGGATTACTAAAAGCTCGTTTTTGTTTCCATCAAAATCCTTAAGATAGCAGGTATAAGGTCTTGCAGGAATACCATCCAGATGTACATAACAGTTTTCGTATGGTAGAGGAATATTAAACGAAAGCTTTCCGGTGTTTTTGTCGTAGTTATAATCTTCTTTTTTGAGCTTGAGCTTTTGATTCTTTCTGTCGTTATTAATTATTTCTATTGTTTCAATCTGTGAATAAATAAAATAGGTTGAAGCTTCTCTGTTAACGATTTCTGTATCAACGGGAAAAGAATTAACTTTTGTAAAAGAAAAAGGAGCTGCCCCAAGGGCTGTAAGAATAATGCAGAAAGTAATTATACTTGCAAAAAATCTTTTCATTGTTCTGTCTTTGTATAGCTCCTACGGGAGTCGAACCCGTCTCTCCGCCTTGAGAGGGCGATGAACTAAACCGATATTCGAAGGAGCCTTAATTTAGGAAAACAAAAACTTCGTTTTTGTTTTCCTAAATTGTCGAGTTTTTACTTGCTCGCTAACAAGCTCGCATTTTTTGCTGCGCAAAAAAACCGTAAAAACTCGCGACGAGTAAACTCGCACGAAAAACACACTCACAAAAAAAAACTGAACCTGTTACGGTTCAGTCTGAGTTCCCCAAGGAGGATTCGAACCCCCACAGTCAGAACCAGAATCTGAAGTGCTACCATTACACAATCGGGGAATAAGTATTAACTACTATATAGAAAAACTGCAAAATAGTCAATACACACTAAAAACTGGCGCGAAGGAACAAAACGGGGGACAAAATGGCTCTGTTTGTTGATGCCGCGCGAGCGGCATTTAATAGTTCCTATGCAACAAACAGCGACAAGCGGCCTAGGCCGCGTTTTTGGCCACCGTTTTGTGACTGGGAGCCAGTTTTCTATTTGTATAAACTATTTTTTTGTAGATTTTTTAGTTGTTGTTGCCTTTTTTGCTGCTGGCTTTTTGGTTGCAGGTTTTTTATCTGTTGTCTTGGCGGCTGATTTTGGGGCCGGTTTTTTGGCGGTTTTCTTTGGCTTGGCAACAGTGGTGTCTACAACAGAGTTGTCGTCGTTGGCAAATTCTGAGCGGACATATTTGTCGGCTTTCCAGTCGTTGATCCAGGTTTTGCCATCAAGAAGATAGCGGAACTGGAATTCCTTATTAGTATCGAGCTGCTTTTTTACAGAGAAAGAGCCGTCCGGTCCTTTTTTCATAGGAATAGAAGTTTCGTCCCAGCTGTTAAAATCTCCGACAAGATTTACCTTTTCGGCTCCAGCAGCCGCATTTACATTCACACTAAAAACTACAGTACACTTTTTACCATCAGATGAATAAGTTTTCTTAAGAGACATAAAAACGTCCTCCTCAATATGTAATACGTTAAGTTTAACTTTATTGAATGAATTATGCAAGTGGATTTTTATTTCATATATGTTATAATTATTGTATGGATCTCGACAAAAAGTTTATTGCCAAAATGACGCGAATCTACGGGCTCATCGTAATTGCTTCAAACATACTTGCTATGCTTGTTCCTACAGTAATAAGCATTCCGGTTTTGGACACCGAAAACATAAGAATCTGGGAAGAATTTCTTAATCACAACAAGATGGTAAGCTGGGCTACCTTTGTTGCTTTTATTACACCTACCCTTGTCTGCATAATCTATTCAATCAGGATATTCAAATCTGACGACACAATTGCCCGTAGCGTTGCCAACATTCCTTCTGTTTTTGCGCTTTCTTCGGTAATAGGCTGGAACGTATATTACTTTATTGAAATACCTTTTGTCCTTTATGCACGCGCAATGTTTGGCATTCACATAAAGGGCATTCTGCTTAGCAGCTGGTTCTTTGCACTTTTTTCGGGAATGACAGGCTACACTGTTTCCTATCTTGCAATAGAGATTTTAAACCGTACAATTCTTTTGCCGCGTGTTTTTCCTCAGGGGCATATCATCAAGCAGGATTTTTCGTTCAGACCGGTATTCAAACATCTGCTTACCTTTAGCTTTATGGTTTCTACGCTTTTTCCGGTTACCCTGTTGCTCATAAGCTATATTTCAATTCATATAAACAATAATATTCACATGCAAAAAACTATAATCTACATCTCTGCCCTGCTTGTCATAATTGCCTATGGAATTACCCTGTCCTTTTCTAAAATCATTCTTAATCCGCTGGAAAAGCTTACAAAGGCAGCACGCAGAATTAAGGATGGAGATTATAAAACCCGTGCCGGTGTTGTTACCGCAGATGACTTTGGTATTCTTGCCGACAGCTTTAATGATATGGCAGACTCCCTGGCCGAAAAGGAATTTATGCGTGACACCTTTGGAAAGGTCGTAGACCCCGAAGTTCGCGATTATCTTATGTCAGGAGCAGGCAAAGAATCCTTGGGTCAGGCGCTTGGAGGACAGACCCGCGAAGTAACAGTTCTTTTTTGCGATATAAGAAGCTTTACTGCAATGAGCGAAAAAATGCAGGCTGCAGAAGTTGTGTCGCTTTTAAACCGTTACTTTACTGCGCTTGGAAAATGTATTACCGCACATCACGGAATTATTAACAAATACATTGGCGACGCAATCATGGCAATTTTTGGAGCACCCGTTGAATCAGCCAACAGCGCACAGGATGCGTTTGAAGCTGCCTGCGATATGAGAAAGGCCCTGGTTCAGGTAAATAAGGAATTTGCGGCAGAAGGCCTCCCCCAGCTCAAGTTTGGAATAGGCATTCACACAGGACCTGTTTTTGCTGGTACCATAGGTGCGCAAAACCGCATGGAATATACTGTAATTGGAGACACTGTAAATACCGCAAGCCGTCTGGAAAGCCTTTGCAAAACTTATACTACAGACCTTTTAATTTCGCAGGCTTCTGCAGAAAAACTGAACAAGACACTTACCTTTGTAGATAACGCACAGATTCGCGGAAAAACAGAAACA
>JAFYDO010000264.1 GCA_017544745.1 Treponema sp.
AAATCAATGTTAAAAATGATGCACCGCCTGGTAAGTTCGTGCGGAAACTATAAAGGAGTTATCCGGGCATCCTATGTACCTGGCTTTTTCAAAGGTATTTTTATGAAGGCTCCGCTTATGGTGAGCTTTTTTATAATTTCAGGTTTTATGACAGGAAATATTACAAAAAAGGTCTGTCTTATTTCGGGAGCAATTCTTCTGGCTTGTGTAGCAGTTCAGGCAATCTTGCAGAATATTTCTGACCGTTTGCAGTCGGCTGCGGGCTTTAAGGTTTTTGCAGACAAACGTATGCAGCTTGGAGACCACTTCCGTAAGCTTTCTATGGGCTATTTTACAGACGGTAATATCGGAAAGGTTAGCAGCGTTCTTTCTACCGACATGAACTTTATCGAAGAAAACTGCATGATGGTTCTGGAAGAGCTAGTTGGCTTTATAATTTCGCAAGCCCTCATGCTGGGCTTTATGTTCTATCTTGACTGGCGGCTCGGCCTTGTTGCTATTGCCTGTCTTTTGCTTGTGATTCTTTTTGGAAACCTCATGACCCGTGTTTCAATTTCGCACTCAATGGCAAAGCAGGAAAGCGCTCAGAAGCTTACAAGTGCAGTGCTTGAGTTTGCAGAAGGAATCGGCATTATCAAAACCTTTAATATGCTGGGCGAAAAATCAAAGGAAATGACAGAAAGCTTTGAAGACAGCTGTGACAAGGCAATAGGCTTTGAAGTTGCATACGCTCCCTGGTGGGCAAGCTTTATGGTAACTTACGGGATTGCAACTGCAGTAGTTTTGTTTGCGGCATATCTTTTGAGTGCCCGCGGTCTTATTACAATTGAATTTATGATGGGAATGATTTTGTTCCTCTTTGATACCTTTGGTGCAATCAAGGCATACTACGGAAACGTTGCCCGCCTTACTGTTACCGATGCCTGTCTTGACCGCATAGAAAGTGTTTTTGACGAAGCAGAAATTGCAAATGAAGGAACAGAACGTTTGCCGGAAGTTACAACCTTCACAATGGACGAGCCGGAGATTTCTTACCAGAATGTAAGCTTTGCCTATGGTGACAAGGAAGCTTTACACAGTGTTTCTTTTGATGTTCAGCGCGGTCAGATGATAGCCCTTGTTGGTCCAAGCGGCGGCGGTAAAACTACAATCGCAAATCTGCTTGCACGCTTCTGGGATGTAAAAGAGGGCAGTATAAAAATCCGTGGAACAGATATCCGTAATGTTCCGGTTGCAAATCTTATGGACAATATAAGTATGGTGTTCCAGAGAGTCTATCTTTTTCAGGACACAATCTTTAACAACATTGCAATGGGAAAAACAAACGCCACCCGCGAAGAAGTTATTGAGGTTGCAAAAAAAGCCCGCTGTTATGATTTTATAATGCAGCTTCCACAAGGCTTTGATACTGTGATTGGTGAAGGCGGTGCAAGTTTAAGTGGTGGTGAACAGCAGCGCATTTCTATTGCCCGTTGTATGCTCAAGGATGCTCCAATTGTAATTCTTGATGAAGCCACCGCCAGTGTAGATGCCGACAACGAACACTTTATTCAGGAAGCAATCTCTGAACTGTGCCAGGGAAAGACTCTGATTGTAATTGCACACAGACTCAACACAATCCGTAACGCAGATAAGATTCTTGTTATTAAAAATGGGCAGATTGTGGAAGGCGGAACTCACACCCAGCTGATGAAGCTTGGCGGGGAATATAAAACTATGGTTGAAAAACAAAATTTATAAAAGGAGGAATCTTATGGAAGATTCAAAAAAACTTAAGGGTAAGGACCTTATTAACATTGGTATTTTTGCTGCAATTTATTTTGTGGTAATTATGGCTTTGGCTATGCTCGGATTTATTCCAATCTTCATGCCAACATATTCTGTACTCATGCCTTTGCTTGGTGGAATTGTTTTCATGCTTTTTCTTACAAAGGTTAAGAAGTTTGGAATGGTTTGGATTATGACTATCATCATGGGCATTCTTATGTGGCTTACCGGCATGTCTTATTACGCACTTGCTATTGGAATAGTTACAGGTCTTATTGCAGAATTGATTTTGAAAAAAGGCGAATACAAAAGTGTAAAATGTGCTGTTCTTTGTCATGCAGTTTTCTGCTTTTGGATTGTAAGCAACTATATTCCGCTCTTCTTCTTTGCCGACAAGTATTGGTCAACCCGCCAGAACTTTGGCCAGGAATATATTGATGCCCTTACAAGAATGTTCCCTAAGTGGATGTTCCCGGTTCATATTCTTTTGTGTTTTGCTTTCGGAATTCTTGGTGGTCTTCTTGGTCACAAGATTCTAAAAAAGCATTTTGAGAAAGCCGGTATTGCATAATGGAAGTACTTTGTTCCAGCAGGAAAAAATCTCTTCTTGATCCACGCACAAAACTCCTCCTTCTTGCCTTTGTTTCAGTTTTTGTACTCGGCAATGCGGGAGGAGATGCAGCAGCAGAATTCCGCGTTGCCCTCAATTATTTACCTCTCCTGCTTTTACTTGGAGCGCGACGCTGGAAACCTGTTTTATTTTCTGTAATCTTTTATTCACTTGCCTATGCTTTTTCAATGCTGGTAATGCCCCACTGCACAGGCATTTTGAACTTTTTGATTCTTGCAATGTGTGGAATCATTCTTCGTTTTATGCCGGGAATTCTAACCGGAATGTTTGTAGTTTCCACAACAACTGTAAGTGAATTTATCGCTGCAATGGAGAAGATGCATGTGAGCCAGAAAATCACAATTCCACTGGCCGTTATGTTCCGCTTTTTTCCAACAGTTGTGGAGGAATCTGCCAGTATAAGCAAAGCCATGAGCATGCGGGACATAAAGTTTGGTGGCAAAAAAGCCTTAAAGATGATTGAATACCGGCTCATTCCTATGATGACCTGCTCTATAAAAATCGGGCAGGAACTTTCTGCAGCCTCGCTAACCCGCGGACTTGGCGGACCAGATAAACGCACAAACATCTGTAAAATCGGATTCGGTTCAGCTGATTTTATAACCTTTATCTGTCTAGGCGGCGGACTTGCTTTTGTTATATTACGCGCTATAGGAATTTTATAATGCTTCAATTTGTATATGCATTTCTTGCAGCCATTTTTTACGCAATCAATATTCCCTGTTCAAAACTGCTGCTTACAAAAATTCCTGCTGCTTCTATGGCAGGCTTTTTGTACCTGGGAGCAGGCATTGGAATTGGAATTGTTTATCTCTTTCAAATAAAAAAAGAAGATAAATCAAAAAGTCTTTCAAAAGCCGACATCCCCTATACAATCGCCATGATTATCCTCGATATTGCAGCCCCAATTTTACTGATGCAGGGCGTTAAAACAGGAACTTCTTCCAGCGCCTCTTTGCTTGGCAATTTTGAAATTGTTGCTACAACGATTATCGCCCTGGCTTTCTTTAAAGAAAGAGTGAGTTGCAGACTTTGGGTTTCGATTATTTTAATTACACTTGCAAGTATCCTTCTTTCCTTCGAAAACATCTCTTCATTAAAGCAGGGGATTTTTGATTTTTCTGCAGGCTCAATTTTTGTTCTTGGTGCAACCCTTTGCTGGGGACTTGAAAATAACTGTACAAGGCGACTCTCGGAGAAAAGCACCTATCAGATTGTTACTGTAAAAGGGCTGTCCAGTGGAAGTGGAGCTCTTATTGTTGCTGCCCTTCTTGGAGATTTTAATTCTGCAAATACAGACAGGATTTTTGATACCCGATACATTCCTTTAGTTCTCCTGCTTGGATTTGTAGCCTATGGTCTTAGTATTTTTACCTATGTGCGTGCTCAAAAGTTTCTTGGTGCTGCGAAGACGAGCGCCTTTTATGCAGTAAATCCTTTTGTGGGTGCTTTGCTGTCTTTTCTCCTGCTTGGAGAAAAATTATCTGTCCAGTATTTTATTGCCCTGACGATTATGATTGCTGGAATTGTTTTTTTGATTTTTGATACTTTATCTCATGCTCACTGCCATCAGCACGAACATGTTTTTACACACACACATGATGGCACAACTCATACTCATAAAATAATCCATAGCCATGAACATACACATTTAATCTGGAATAAAAATCACTGGCA
The DNA here is from genome assembly GCA_017544745.1 of Treponema sp. The sequence goes on from JAFYDO010000264.1 coordinate 4,076, forward strand.
TTTTCATAGTAAAAAAGATTTAGAAAAGGAATCAAATCATGGTTGAATTAAAAAATGTAAATTTTGAATATAATTCCGGAGATGGAATTGAAAGAGGGGCTGCCGGAGGTCTTGATGAAAAGATATCTAACGGTAGTCTTCAAGGCGTGAATCTTTCTGTTGCAAAAGGAGAATTCATACTTCTTACCGGTGGTTCCGGCTGTGGAAAGACTACAATTCTCCGTCTAATCAACGGCCTTATCCCAAACTTTTTTGAGGGTCGTCTTGAAGGATCGGTTAGCGTTGACGGTTTTGATGTAAGTCATGCTGAGCTTTATGACACCGCAAAATCTGTAAGCACCGTTTTCCAGAATCCGCGTTCTCAATTTTTTAATGTAGATACCACAAGTGAACTTGCCTTTGCCTGCGAAAATCAAGGAATGGAAGAAAGCGAGATTTTAAGACGAATTGATAAAACCGTTTCAGAACTGCACCTGCAGCCTCTAATGGACCGCAGCCTTTTTGATTTAAGTGGCGGCCAGAAGCAGAAAATTGCCTGCGCCTCTGTTGCGGTTACCGGAAATAAAATAATCCTTCTTGATGAGCCGAGTGCTAATCTTGATTTACGAACGATAGACGAACTTGCAGGCCTTTTGAAAAAATGGAAAAAGGAAGGAAAGACTGTAATCGTTGCTGAACATCGCATTTCTTATCTGTGGGACCTTGCCGACCGTACTGTGATTTTGAATGATGGAAAAATTGTCCGAGAATTGTCGCGGACCCAGATGGATAAAATCAGCGAAGAGGAATTGCATGCGCTGGGGCTTAGAAGTGCCTGTCATCTCGAAGAAATAAACCGTCATCCCGAACTTGTTTCGGGATCTCATACAAAAGAGACCCTGAAACAAGTTCAGGGTGACGTATCTGGGGTTCTCACCCTCCATAACTTCCGCTACAAATATCGTAACGGCTGCGTTGCCTTGAATATTCCTCAAATGCAAATCCCGATTGGAAAAATCACTGCAATAACCGGCAACAACGGCGAAGGAAAAACAACACTCCTTAACTGTCTGTGTGGTCTTGGGCACCGTTCAAAAGGCACACTCGAATATAACGGAAAAACCTACAACCGCCGCCAGCGACAAAAGCTCATCTACCTTGTAATGCAGGATGTAAACCATCAGCTGTTTACAGAAAGTGTTTTGGACGAAGTTGTCATAAGCCAGACAGAACCAAACGAAGAAGAAGCACGACGCATTCTGGCATCTCTAGACCTGGAGCAATTTGCAAATCGTCATCCCCAGTCTCTTTCCGGCGGACAAAAGCAGCGTGTTGCAGTTGCAAGTGCTATTGCCAGCGGCCGCGATATCATGCTTTTTGATGAACCAACAAGCGGACTTGATTACACACATATGCTGCAAATAGGGCAAATCCTTCGCTCGCTCCAGCAGATGGGAAAAACCGTAATAGTAGTTACTCACGATCGCGAGCTCATAAAAGAATGCTGCGATGAAGAAATAAGGCTAAAGGATTTTAATCAGATTTAATTACCCGATTGTACAAACCTTTCCGCGCAAAATATATCCTAATTTTGTATAACAGGCGTTTGATGCAGCGTAATCAGCATCGGTGTAAAGAGTTGGAAGCAGCCCCTGTTTTACCGCTTCTTTGGAAACCTGATAAACAAGATTTTCTGCGTAGTGGCGGCGGCGGTAGTCTTTGAGTGTATAAACAAGACTAAGGCTTGCAAGGTTGTTTGAAACTCTAAAGTTGCAGCTGGCAACAAACTTTCCTTCTGTGTTTTTCCAAAGGTACATATGGCCGTCTTGGATAATAGTCTGTGAATCTTTCCTATAGGTGTCGCGGTCCTGAACATCAAGATTAAGTTCCGTGTGGAAGTTTTCTTTAAAATTTGTAAGCTCTTCCAAGTCTTCCAGAGTGCAATGATGAAGTTCACCGTCGACCTTTGTGAGCGCTGACTCATCAACAAGCTTAGGACAATCATAAGCAAACATGTTTTTCAAAATAGAAAGCTTCTTGCCTTCCCCTTCAGCCCGCTTCATAAAATATTCTGCAAGCTCATACTTCATAACTATGCCGTGCTTCCCGTCCAAAAATCCGTGCTCACCAGAAAGCTTCCAGGCCTTATCCATTTCTTCAGGAGTTGCATCATCAGCAGTCCAGATCCAAACAGGAAAAGGGCTTTGCGAATAACAGATAATCATACGGCTATGGTCGGTCAAAAGCAGAGTACAGTCTCTTTTCAAAATGCGTGCGAGCACAAAAAAAGTGTACTTGTCTCCTTCCAGAATTTTAAAATCTCTTTCGTCTGCAAAAGTGTCCATAGTTCATCTCCTGATCAAATTTGTTTATCCAATTATCCTTTGTACACAAACAATACAAAGTGGAAGGTACATAAAGATAAGGTTTAATCGCTGCCAGTGGCCTTCGTTTGCAATAAAGGTTGAAGCAAAGTTTTCTTTATCTGACATGATGAATAAAACAAAGAATAATAATGAAATTACAAAGCTTGCAAGGCTGATTATTCCAAATAAATTTTCGTTTGATTTAAAATAGAGGATTGAAATAATCAGAGGAACAAAAAGAAACAGACAGAATCCAATAGCTGAGCCTGCTCCATGGATTTTTGATGCGACTGTTGTTATTTCCTTAGTTTCATTCACGCTGAAAAAGCATGTAAAGATACAGGCGCCTACAGCAAAAGCAGCAATAAAGATCAGCAACGTTATCGTCAATTTTGGAGACACTGTATTGAAATAATCATTTATGGCAGGCAGCGCAAATAAAAACAAAAGCCCTTCAAAAAGCATCCAGATATTAAAAGGAATTCTTACAGGACTCTTTGGATTTCCCAATGCGCTTATTGACATTTTCAGATTACTGTAGCCTTTGTAGAAAAAAGAAAGTATGAAGGAAACAATTAAATCTCCAGTCATTGCGATGAGTAAAAAGGTCCAGCCAAGGTTATAAAGTTCTGCTTCTGTCATAGTTTTCTTGAAAAATGTAACTGATATTTGCAATCTTATCAACACAGGAAAGAGTCGACTTTCTATGCGAGACAAGAATCATTGTTTTATCTGCAAGATGTCTTTTCCTTTAAAACAAAAGGTCTGAAAAGATCGGCACCCATTATTTTTACATTTGCACTATCGGCAACTTCTTCAAGCTCTTTTATTTCTTCTGGAGACAACTTTATTTGAACGGCATAAATATTCCCGCTGTTAACATACATAAAAACGGATACACAATAATTCTGATTATCTGATTTTTATTATTGAAGCCTCGATTTTTCCAGCCTGCACAATCTGACGTCTCAGGAAATATTTTCTTGAAGTAGCCGAGCGTCATAACCAGCCATTGATCTTGTACAACAATATCGAAAATTTTCATTACATAGAGAAAAACGACAAAACGTAATGTAAGCTGCCAAAATCCAAGATTATTTTTTAAGCCATCTAGACCTAAGTAAATAATTCCGACAAGAAAAGCAATCAATAATAGGGCTAAAAGGCAATGTGCTATTATTTGCTTATACTTTGGCGGATCAACATGATTTTTGCCAGCTTCTCTTACATCCTCCGGTAGAAAATGCAATACAAATGATGATTTTGCCATTGGACTTGCAATCACAATGACAAGAAATTCAATAACACACAGAATTAATGCAACAATTATTGTCTTTATCATAATTCACCTTTTGTTTTTCTACCCAACCAGTACAACAAATAATCCCACAACCGCAGATGCTGGTATACCAAGGAACGTGCCTATACAACTCTGTTTAATATGAAACCAATAGTCATGATACTCTTTCATATCCTCAGTGCCGGGAATACGCATTCTCTTTGAATGACAAAACCAGATGCAGTCCAGAACGAGGGCGTCAAACCAAGTGATAGAAAGCCACACAATAAATGTGTAAAAAAATCCCTGCCAGAAAGTATCTGCGTGATTTATTTTTATCATCACAAGGACAGCAGCTGCGACCAGAACAATTATAGCCAGAGCTTTTTTCACAAGATCTTTTGCAGAAAATCTTCTTTCGGATTTTCCGACAAGGCCAAGCTCCTCGCACCTTTTTCGAATTGCAGGCGGATAATCACTTATTACACTGAGTGGATTTTTTAAGTCCATTGGTACTACAATCAACGTAAAGCTTGCAATAGCAATTAAACATTCAATTAATAAAATCATATAATCACTCCAGTATAATTAATTGCAGTTTCACTCTTATCCGGTATATACCAGTAATCACAGGAATCTGCTCCTGTTGCGACTGTATGAGTGCGGATTAATTTTGCGTGCATTAGTTTTGCATATTGATGGTCAAGCTTGCACATATGTGGCATAAGCTCCATGTAGCCATATTTTTTTGCATACTGAACAAGCGGACAGCCAACAAGGGTAAAAGCAAATCCTTCATCTGTATTATTCGGATTCACAAGCATTCCCCAGGTATCAAGCCATTTTCCTTCTGCCTGATTTTTTTTGACATCATCCGAATATTCTTTATAACTTTTATAAAGATATTTTCTGAGAGGATTCAAAACCGATTTATGATTTATGTTCATAAAAGGACTCAAAAATCTTACAGACTTATATACCTCAATTAAAAGTTCATCTATGGCATTTCCATCAAGGCGATGATCTGTTGCTTCGTAAAATGACAGAAAGATAATGAACATAGTAAGATTACCTGCAAGAGAATTTTCTTTACCACCAAGGTCAGGTGCGTTTGCCATCATTTTTGGAAAGATTTCTTTTTGCCGTCTGCAGATTTCTTTGTATTCAGATGGGAAATGTTTTTTCACATATTTTTTTATATGACGAAAGATGAACTGTTCCATAAGATTCCTCGTTCAATTATTTTCTTACACATTCCGCATACATTAAATCGATGCGACCGGGAACAACTTCGCTTGCGGTAATTTTCCAACCGTTGCTTTCTATAAAATCCGAAAACTCTTTTGCTGTCCACTGGTGTTCAAAATGAATTCCAACAAGCTTTAAAATTTTTGCCCAGAGATTTTCTTTTTTCTCTGCAGTACGATGAATAAATGTCGGGCATATAAGAAGTCCGCCATCTACCAGCACGCGGTCAATTTCTGACAAAACCTTTTCAGGATTCGGAACAACATGAAGTGCATTTGCAATTATTACAACATCAAAAGACTTATCTTCATATTGTAAATCGCTGGCATCGGCAATTTCGAAAGTCAGGTTTACAGGATTGTTCCCTTTCTTTGCCTGGGCAATCATATCAGAAGAAAAATCTGTTGCTGTTACAAAGGTTGCCTTGTCCGCAATGTGTTTAGCAATCATTCCCGGCCCCGTCGCAAGTTCCAGAACATTTTTACCCGTCACGGCCTCTCCAATGTGAGAATACATATAATTATAAATATTCTT
>JAFYDO010000265.1 GCA_017544745.1 Treponema sp.
CGGCACAACACAAACTCACACACAATGCGAAAGAAATGATTCTTTTCATTTTCCCTGATCCTCCCGAAAGTTCAAGTAAATAAAATGTTTCACTTTTATTGTCGGTTTTTTTTAATAAGTCTTTACTATTATTTATTTACCATATAATATTTAAATATGACTATAAAAACAAGAAATAAACTCAACCTTTCGCTTTTCTTCTTTTCGCTGTTTTTTCTGGCAGCTAATGTCCTGATTTTAATTCTTTCTATATATAATAAATCTTTTTTAATTAGCGACTATATATCAAAGGAAGGAAACCTTCTTACCCGCTATAGTCCTCTTGTTGTGCTTATTTCGCTTTACTTTGAAATAATTTATGTGTGCACAACAAGCTTTATGCTCTACCGTGTTTTTGAAAAAACTCAGGCCACAGATATCTCGTTCTTTTTTCTGTTTTTAATTGCGCTTATTGCAAATTCCATTAGAATCTGGATTCCGCTTTTTAATATGAACAGTACCTTCTCCGGGCTCTTAGTATTCTGTGGAAACTGCATTCTTTTTTCAAAACTGCTGGTTCCTACTTCGCTGCTTTTTTCGGTAGTGATGAGTGATGCAGACCAAAGACAGAATCTGGAAAAAAATATTTTTATTCTGCTTCTGGTAAGCATTTTCTTTGCACAACTTTTGCCAATAAATACTGCAAAGGTTTGCTTAAACTTTGAAGTTGACTACAGTTACCGCAACGTAATAAGAATAACTTCTATTCTTATTGTTCTGGCTACACTCATTGCACTTTTCTTTAATAATAAACAGAAATTTTATACACAGCTTACAACAATAGGTCTTGCCTGCATCTGCACAGGAACCTTCATCCTGTTTAATTCAATAAACATACTTAGATTTGCGCTTGCATTTATTTTTCTTTTTGTGGGAAACCTTTTGTATCTTAAAGAGCTGCATAAGCAGTACTTATGGAATGATGTATAAGCTCTAAAAAATGTGAGACGCTAAGAGCCAGTAAACACCGCCGGTAATTGCCGGAATGAGCATGTTATCCCAGTCTCCCAACGGAAAAACCTCTATGAGCATTGCAGTTAATGCAACAACTAAGCTTATTACAATATTGCGGCATACGCAGAAGGTAGAAATAAAAACAGCTGTAAAACAGGTAAGGCTTCCTTCCAGGGTTTTACCGCCCGCATGAGGAATCTTAATCCGCCCAAAAAGCTTGCCACCAAGACTTGCAAGACCGTCTCCAAAAGCAAGTGCAAATATTCCAATCTTTGCACAGTCAACAGGAAGCACAAGAGCAGCCAGAACAATTCCAAGAACTAAAGTTACAGGACCAAGAACAAATTTGTATTCATCACGCTGGCGCGAAGCGGTTTCTGTAATGAGCGAAACCACCGGGACCGGATGTCCTTCCAGTCGCGCAATTTCGCAAAAATAATACATTACGACTATTATGTAGAGACCGTAAACTGTGTACCAGTAGTAATTTGCCATAAACCAGGGAACCACGGAACAGCATATATGAATTGATTTTCTGAAGAGTTCCTTCAGTATTGTCTTAGAGTCCTTCATTTTCCGTAAGATTCTTTGGTATTTCAATATATATAGCCGGTTCAAATTCCGAAACCGGATGCGTAATATACTTAATGTTTTCCTGTGCAAGATTGCTTCCATCCAGACGAATAAGAGTCTGCTGGTCACGTGTAAGCGAATCCCAGGCACGTACCGACTGCTGCAGCTGAACTATTGCCTGTGCATTTTTCTGGCTGTCACCGGTGCGCTTTGCAAGTCTGTAGAGGGTTACGCCATAGTTGTTTGCTGCATAAAGATATGTAGTTACAAGGTCGTAGCCTGCATCATCAGTCTGAGGGAATACAGTTCCACCCTTCTCTACAATTTCATTATCAAGCATATTGATGAGCTGCTCGTAATAACCTTCTGCAGCGTAATCATCATTTCTAAGACTGAGTGTATTTGCCATTGCAAGCAGGAGATTGCGTTCCTTTTTGTTTGCTTCTCCGGCTTTCATAAATGAACCAAGAGCTTCGAGGTAGTTCTTAGCTTTGTAGCTGATATAACCAAGTCTGTAGCGGATGCGAGGAATATCGTAGCCAAGTGCAACTGCATTCTTATAATTAAGTGCGGCAGTATCAAAGTCGCCTGCTACCGTGTAGTTTATATTTCCAAGGTCTGCATACATCATACCAATCTTTTCGTTGCCTTCAAAACCGGCATTTTCTTTTTCGGTTGTATACAGTGTAATTCCCTGAGTAAACTGTTCCTGAGCCTGCAGATATTCATTTGTAAGCAGGTAGTTTTCTCCAAGCAGGCGGTAAGTATCTATATACTTGTAAATGTCGCGCTTTTTGAGCTGTTCTGCCTTGTTAAAGCGTTCCAGCGCCTTTTTGAGGGAATAAGAAATATTATCTATGCTGTCGTTTGTATAAACATAGTAGTTACCAAGATTGTACCAGGCAATAGGATTTGAATCGTCCATGTCTGTTGCCTTAATCAAAAGTCTGAGCAGACCTTCTATCTGGTAGCGAAGATATTCTTCTGACGGAGCAATGTCTCCGTAAAGCTTGCTCAAAAGGTAACCGCCAAGCTCTGTCCAGTCCTGAGCACTTACATCAGGCTTCTTTTCTTCTTCGAACATCTTCTTGTAAGAAAGAACTTGCTGGAGGTTGTCGCTGCGGATATAGTAGCGCATGAGGCGTGAATTATACAGATCGTTAGCTTTATAAAGCTGAATAAGCTGCATGTACTGTTCTTTTGCAAGATCAAGTTTTTCCGGATCTTTTTCTGTTCCCCATTCAAGGAAGATATCTCCAAGCATAAGGATTCCGTCGGCATCATTTATGTGATAGTCCAGAACCTCGCGTCGTGTAATTTCTTCTGCACGCTCGTAATTTGCAAGGTCATCCAGTTCCATCTGGGCATATTCAAGGCCAGCTGTTTTGTCGTGATTAAAATAGATTAGAATCTTTCCATATATATCTGCAGCGCGCAGGTACTGCTTGTGGGCACGATAACCGCGTGCATATCTAAAGAACCATTTTTTCCTTAACTGCTTGCTGGCTGCTTCGTCAAACTTAATCTGAGACTGAACATATTCGTCTGCTTCCAAAAGTGCATAACCCTGCTTGTAGAGTCTGCTTGCCTGTGCCGGAATTACAATACAGTTCTTTGTAAAGTTGAACAGTCCCCAACCTACAAAGAGCAGGAGGATTGTACACAAAAGTCCAGGAAGTACCTTATTCCTAAGCTGATAAGAAAGCGATTTTTTATATGCCTCATATTCTTCTGCAGTACGATGTTCAAAGTCGCGTGGAACCGGAATTGATGTATCGAGCATCTTTTCCAGTGTAGAAGCAACCTGACGTGCAGGAGCTTTTTTGAGGATTTTTTCTATGATTTCAAATTCTGCGTCGTCTGTAAATTCATCCTGAACGATGAGGTCTTCAAAAGCAAGACGAACGTTAAGAGGATATTCGTTTAAATTCTTGAGGAACTGCTTGTACTGCTCGTCGCTCAAGGTATTTGGAGGAAGCTCTTTTCCTGGAAGTGCTCCATCAAAATCCGGAACATCAAGACCCTTTGATTTTTTTGCGGTTGGTACAGCTGGAGCGGCTTCTACATCAGAAAAACCAGGAATCTCAAAATCTGAGCCTTCCATGCTTACCTTGCCGGATTCAAGCTCAAAGTCATCGCTGCCTGTGTCTACGCTAAGCTGTGCATCTGTATCCTGAATTCCAAAATCAATGTCTTCCATCTGGGAAACATCAAAGGTTTCCATTGGTTCGCCTTCGGCTGTATCAAAATCAGGAGCTGCTTCGGCGTCACCGTCCATTTCAAAGGTTTCTTCTGAACCACCGTCTGCATTATCAAAATCTGGAATCTCTACATCCTGAGCATTAAACAGGTCTGCAGTAGAAGGCTCTGCGGCTTCGGCTGGCTCTTCTACATCAGCTGGTTCTGCATCGGCTACATCTTCAAAATCTTCAACATCGCCAAGCTCATCAAGATCGCCAAGTTCACCAAGCTCAGCTGGCTCTTCTACAGGAGCAGCTTCTTCCAAAGCTTCTGGAATATCTGCAGGTTCAGGCATATCAAAATCGCCTGCGTCAGCAAGGTCTGCGGGTTCATCAAAATGGTCTGCGTCGCCAAGGTCTTCTGGTTCATCAAAATTGCCTGCGTCGCCAAGGTCTTCTGTTGACCCAAGGTCTTCTGTGCCTCCAAGGTCTTCTACATCACCTAGCTCGCCAAGTTCATCAAGATCTCCAAGTTCGCCAAGATCTTCAACAGGTTCTGCGACTTGGGGTGCTTCCGGAACCTCTGGCATTTCTTCCATTTCCGGAACTTCCGGCATTTCTGGTACTTCCGGAGCTTCAGGTATGTCTCCAATTTCCGGCATGTCAAAATCTTCTGCAGCCGGAGCTTCTGGAATGTCCTGTGTATTATCTTCTGTAGGGAACGGCTCTGCTTCGCCAACCGAACCTGCATCTGGCAAATCAAAATCAGGTAAATCGGCAGCGCCTGTACTAAAGTCAAAATCCTCTGTTGCAGCAGGAGCGCCCATATCAAAGTCGGTTGTTCCGTCATCTACAGGCAAAGATGTAGCTGAATCTAAATCTTCTTCCGGCTCAGGTTCTGGTTCTGGCTCTTGTTCTTCTTCTGTACCTTCTGTACCGTCAAAGCCTGCACCTGCAAGAAGTGCTTCAAGGCCCATATCTGCAACCGAAATTTCTTCGGGTTCTTCTTCAATAACTTCGGGCTCCTCTTCTTCGGGAGCATCCATGAATTGAGAAAGGTCAGGCATGCCATCATCACCACCGGCATCTGATCCAAGGTCTACAGGGGCAAGCAGAGAGGACATGTCAGGGGCTTCAAAAGATGGAGCTGCTTCTTCTCCAGAAGAAGAGCTGGTTTTACCGCTGGTAATTCCGGTAATTTCAGAGAGGTCGTCGTCTACATTTGAATTATCTACAACGCGCGGATTGTCCGGCATGCCGAGCACAAAATCTTCGGAATCGTCTTCGACAGTAATGCCCTTAGGAATAGGAACCACAATTGGTTTTTCTCCACGGGTTGCGCGTAAAGTGATTTCGTCTCCCAGAGACTGAATATCTTTGTTGAATTGTTTGAGTTGACTTAAGCCTGGCATACCTTTTTTATTTTACCCCTTATTTCCACCAAAATACAAGTATACTACTCTTCTTATATGTACGGAAAAAAAA
>JAFYDO010000266.1 GCA_017544745.1 Treponema sp.
ATAGAAAAGCGGTTCCAAAAGGAGCCGCTTTTTTTTTATTTGATGACGTAATATCTGCTTCTGTTTTTTACACCAATCTGTTCAATAACCGGAATACGTACAAGAACCCATAAAATCAAATGAGCGTAACGGCTTAGGCCTGTTTTTGCAATGTCCTTTGCACAGAACTCCTGCGGGAGCCCGGGTGGCAGCAGGGCAGTGTAATCCTTGGCAGTATGAAAGGTTTTTGTTTCAAGTATTTCGTCCAGCCGTTTGTTTACTTTAAGCCAGTTGCGCCTGAACCTGCGGCTTTTATTGGCAGTCTGTACCGGTTCCCCAGTCCGTACGCGGTGCTCAATCATATTAATTGTTACAACTTCCAGAGTAAACTTTTTATTCAGCAGAATGTCAGTAAGCCCCGTGAGCTCCCTGAATATATCATAAATGCAACCCTTTTTAGGACTAAGCCTGTTAGAAATTAATTTCCCCTGTTCATCCGTAAGTATAATGCGCGTCCTATAAACCAAAGGATAAACCAGCCGAACCTTATGGCCCTTATCCAACGCATCCTTAATCTTTGATGCCAGTTTAGAAAGCCCTTTAGTCTGAATCTCTATAACCTGCCCATCCGGACAAAGGATATCATATATATGTCCTTCGGATTCAACTTCAGTTTCCCCACCAAACTTTTCCGCATAAAAAACCTTCAAAGTATTATGGAGACTGCTTTCATTATAAGTATTTATATTCTTCGAAACCCGGCCCATATAAAAAATATACCTTTTTTTTCGTCCTAAAACAATGCACTTAAAAAAAATAGCGGGAGGGAGTCTTACGGGTTTCGAAAACACTCTGAAGTGCGGCCGCGTGAGTGGCCATGTATATAATTACAAGGCACTTCAGCGTGTAGGCGGTGAACCGCCGGTTTCGCAAACCCGTAAGGCGACCGGTAGCTATTTTTTTTATATGAATGCCTTTTTAATAATACGAAAAAAAATGCATATTTTTTAATTTTCGGTAAAAAAAACGCTTGACTTTAGTAAATTTTGGTGTAAAATGGAGATAAGTGGGAAAAAGTGGTAGAAAGTGGTAATAAGTGGGTATGAATCTATTAACTGGTGAATACAATAATACGATTGACGAAAAGGGCAGGCTATCATTCCCAGCTAAGCTGAGGACAGCCATACCAGGCAACGTACTTATGGTTACCAAAGGTTCAGAAAACTGCTTATGGCTTTTTACTGCTGATGAGTGGGAAAATTTTCAGTCAAAGATGATGGCTAATGCCTCACCTTTGAAGGAAAAGAGCATGAAGGTTGTTCGACATTTTATTGCACCGGCTCAAGCAGTCGAGTTTGATAAAAACGGACGCCTTTCTATTCCCCAGAGCCTGCGCGAGCATGCCGGACTTTCTAAGGATTGTACAATTCTTGGAGTTGCAAAGTTTATAGAAGTTTGGGATGCAGCTGCTTACAAGAAGTATCTTGAAGAAAGCGAAGAGTCATTCCGCGAGGCAGCAGAAGAGTTTAATGATATTAATTTCTAAAGGGCTGGATGTCATTTAGAATTGATATAAATAAAATTGGGTGGAAAGGGGAAAACTTCTGAATCTGAATATCCTGGGTGGGGGATATCGGGTTCGGTTGTTTTATTACAAGAATGAAAATCGTGCATACGCCGGTTCTTTTGAATGAATGTCTCGAATGGTTGAGTCCTATGGGGGAAAGCTACGAAAACCATGCTGTAATGGTTGACTCAACTCTGGGCGAAGGCGGACACACGTTCAATTTCCTATCTAAATATCCAAATCTTACAGTAATTGGTGTAGACGCCGACAATGTTATTCAGGCAAAGGCTCGCGAACGGCTGTCCGGTTTTGGTGATCGCATTCATTTTTACAACGGCTGGTTTGACGACTTTTACAAAAATTATCCTTGCGAATACGAACGCCCGGACCTAATTCTTTTTGATCTTGGTATCTCTGTTTTTCATTATGAAGAATCACAGCGCGGATTTAGCTTCCGTTATGACGAAAAGCTTGATATGCGCCTTAATCCTAACCGCGAAAAATCTGCTGCAGATCTGGTAAACGAACTGCCGGAAGAAAAGCTTGCAGATCTTATATATCTTTATGGCGAAGAAAAACTTAGCCGCCGTATTGCTGGTGCAATTGTAGCTGCCCGCGAATGTGGCCGCATAGAATCTTCAAAAGCTTTGGCAGAAATTATCTGGAATGCGGTTCCTGCAAATTACCGCTATGGTAATATTCATCCTGCTACAAGAACTTTCCAGGCTCTTCGTGTTGCAGTAAATGGCGAGCTTGAGCGTCTTCCTCGTTCGCTTCATGCCGCTTTTGGCTGCCTCAAAACCGGCGGAAAAATGGGAGTTATTACCTTTCATTCTCTTGAAGACCGTATTGTTAAAAATTATTTTCGTAATCTTGGAAAAAAATGTGTTTGTCCACCAGAAGTTGCAGTTTGCCGTTGTGGTGGACGACAGTGTGCAGATATTCTTACCCGCAAGCCTGTTTGTCCTACAGAAGCAGAAATTAAATCTAATTCTCCTTCGCGCAGTGCAAAGCTTAGGGTTGTACGCAAACTGTTTGATGCAACACAGTATCATCTTGATGGTGTAGTAGGATTTTAGGGTGGTGCAGTTATGAACAGAATGACAAAGCTTAAGATTAAGGATTTCTTTAAGGTGATTGCACTGTGTATTTTTGCAGCCAGTATTCCGGCTCTTTTGGCTTTGTATGCTGTTCAGGCAAAAAAATATACCGATCTTACCAAGGAAGTTGCAGAGCTCGAAGTAAAGCAGGAAAAACTTATAGAAGAAAATAAAAAGCTTGTTAGCGATATAAGCCAGCTTAGCAGTGCAGAACGTATTGAACGCATTGCAGTTGAAGAGCTTGGTATGCATAAAACCGAAGCCGAAGATATTATTCGCGTAGAAATGACAGGAGAGAAAAAATGAAAGATACCTTACTTACATTAAATGAACTTCTGTCTGCTGTAGACGGAAAACTTCTTGCAGGTTTTGATGCTGCTGCACTTGAAAAGGACTTCTGCTTCCGTTCTGTTGTTACAGACAGCCGCTTTGTTTCCATCAATTCACTTTTTGTTCCGCTTATTGGAGAGTTTCAGAACGGCCATAAATATGTTCCTCAGGCTGTAGAAGCCGGTGCTTCTGTAATTTTTGTAAATGAGGACGAGCTTGAAAATTCAGGAAATGACTTTATTGAACTTCAGAAAAAATCAGGCTGCGTTTTTGTAGCTGTTAAGAATACCCTTTATGCTTTGCAGGCTGCTGCAACTGCTTATGTAGACAAGACTTGTAAGAATATGATCCGCGTGAGTATTACAGGTTCCAGTGGAAAAACTACTACAAAAGAAATGCTCGTAAGCGTATGCAAGGCTCATTTTGGTGACGAAGCAGTTGCCTATACAAAGGGTAACTTTAATTCAGAAACAGGACTTCCTCTTTCAATGTTCCTTATTCGCGGAGATGAAAAAATAGGTATTTTTGAAATGGGTATGAACCGCAAAAACGAAATCGGCGAAATTTCTGCCGTATGGAAGTCTCAGTACGGAATCATAACAAATATTGGTAACGCACATATAGGCATTCTTGGAAGCCGCAAGAACATTGCAGACGAAAAGCGCAAGTCTTTTGATTATATTCCTTCTACCGGAGCAGCTTTTGTTCCTGCCGAAGATGATTTTGCAGATTATTGTACACAAAAGGTAGCTGGTCAGATTATTCGTTTTGGAAAAAATGTACCGGAAGCTGTAAGCGGAGTGCGTTTTGAAAAAGACCTTGGCCTGCTTGGTACTAAGTTTGCAATTGACGGTGTAGACACCTGGATGCATCTTCCCGGCGACTACAACTACCAGAATGCACTTGGCGTAATTGCACTTGCTAAAAAGCTTGGAATACCTGCTTCAACAATTAAAGCTGGTCTTGAAGAAGTTAGTGCAATGTCTGGCCGCATGGAAGTAAAGGAAAGCGAGCTTAAGTCTGGAGTAAACGCAACTGTTATCTGTGACTGCTACAATGCAAACCCAGATTCAATGAAGCGCGTTATAGAGTTCTGTCGTGACATACAGATTGCAGGAAACAAGATTTTTGTACTTGGAGATATGAAAGAGCTTGGAGACAAAGCTTTTGACGCTCATAAAGAAATTGGAGAGCTTGCTGCTGCCTGTGGTGCAGACCTTGTTATTCTTGCAGGACCAGAAATGAAGGCTGCCCGAGATGCAGCTGCTGGCGGAAAATGCGCAGTTGAATATTTTGAAAACAGTGGCGATGAGTTTTTTGCAGCTGCATCAAAAATCATTCTTGATAATGCTAAAAATGAATCGCTTATTCTTATAAAAGGCTCACACAGTATGGAGCTTGAAAAATTAATACCACAGCTTGTGAAGGAGGATGCGCAGTAATGAATCAGTACGATTTTTACGCACATAAGCCTTCAGAAACTTATCACAAAAGTGATGTGTGGTTATTGGTTTCCATGCTGCTGCTCTGGGGCCTTGGAATGTTTACCATTCTGGTTTGTTCGCAAAGCTATGCCGCACGCTTTTTTAACAACGATTCACTTTATTTTGTAAAACGACAGCTTATCTGCTCCGGTGCAGGTTTGATTCTGTTTTTTGTTATCTTTTTCATGGATATGGAAACCATGAAAAAGCTGGTTATTTATCTTGTACTTGGAACTCTTGTTCTGTGTGCACTTACCTTTATCAAGCCGCTTTCTGTAGAAAAGAACGGTGCACGCCGATGGATCAAGCTTCCGCTGCGCTTTACCTTCCAGCCTTCGGAGCTTGTAAAGTTTTCTCTTGTACTTTATCTGGCCAGTTACTTTGAAAAAATGAGCGAGGATGTATCCGGAGAAAAGGATGTTCTTCCTTGCGTTGGCGTTTTCCTCCTTATGGTTTTGCTGGTTCTTTTGCAGAGAGACTTTTCTACCAGCGTTTTCTTAATTGCAATTGGAATTCTTATGTTCTTTGTTGCGGGTGCAAAATTAAAATGGGTTTTTCCGTTTATGATTTTTGCTATTCCTGTGGGCATTCTGGTTATTACTTCGGAACAGTACCGCATAGAACGTATTATTGGCTTTTTAAAGCCTTCTGAAGGAACTCAGTCCTTTAACTACCAGGCAACAGCTGCCAAGACAACAATTTCTGCTGGTGGAATATGGGGAGCAGGAATTGGTAAAGGACTTTCCAAATTAAACAGCATTCCGGAGGTTCAGGCCGATTATATTTTTGCGGGCTGGACAGAAGCTATGGGTTACGTAGGAGTTGTTGCATTTATTGCGCTTCTCGTATTCTTTGCCTGGAGGGGCTATAAAGCAGCAGCAAACTGTCCGGATAGATTTGCTGCATACGGTTGCTTTGGTTGTGTTTCCGTAATTGTCATGCAGTCGGTTATAAACCTCATGGTTGTATGCGGATTACTTCCTTCAACCGGAATTCCTCTGCCATTCTTTTCTGTAGGTGGTTCGTCAATCATTATAACGCTTGCTATGTGCGGCTTTATTTTGAATGCATCACGCTGTCAGGAAAAGGCAGAGAATTATACACAATTTGAAGACATAAGTGTAGACACGCTTACTGTTATATAAAAAAAACTACAAAAAAAGGGAAGAGAAAAAAATGGGTAATATCGGAGTTTTGATGAACAATGTTGAAACAGAAGAGCAGGTTTCAATGTCACAATTCGAAGTTACAAACAAAGATGAAGGAGGAGAAAAGAAGCTTAGAGCCATAAAAATTATTTTTGGTATTCTTTGTTTTTTCCTTGTAGCAGAGCTGGTAATTTATAAGTATGTAATGCCTGCATTCTCAAGTCCAAAGGTAACTGTTTCTGGACAGAAGCTTTATACTGCAGAAGAAATTGCAGAAAAACTTTTGCCAATGAACAGCACAAACTGGCTTAACTTTAATGTTTCTCAGGCAGTTTCAATTCTTTCTTCAGAACCTGGCTTTGATAATGTAATGATTGAAAAAAAGTTTCCGGACAGAATCTTTATTAATGTTGTAGAACGCGAACCTGTTGCTGTTACCTTTGTAATGGACGACGGCTATACAAATCCTGTTCAGATAGATAAGAACGGTGTTTTATTTCCTGTAAAGGACCGCTCTGTTGTAGATTCAAACCTTATTCCTATTATTTCTGGCCTTCCTGTAGAACATATGTCCGGCGGTATGCGTATTCCTTCCAAGTACCGCCCGCTTATCGAACAGATTTATAAGATCAGCTCACTTGGTAAGAACTATTTTGCAGGTATTTCCGAAATCTGCGTACTGCCAAAGGATACCGGAAACTACGAGCTTGCACTTATACCTTCTCAATCAAAAGTTAAAGTTTTAACCGATCGCACATTGAATGAAGACGCATTAAAGTATATGATGGTAGTATTAGACATCGTAAACAAGCTGGATACAGATGTTTATGAAATTGATTTGCGTTATGGCTCA
>JAFYDO010000267.1 GCA_017544745.1 Treponema sp.
CGATGGAACCAGAAATAAGCGGATTGACAACACCAAACCCCGCAACAATTACACTAAGGGTTAATCCCAGCGCCATGAGAAACTTGTATTTGCCGATGTAGCTCCAAATCCATTTTAACATGGTTACACTCTAGCATAAGTCTGTTATACATGATATAAACAAAGTAGGCGAATTATTGTACAAATCTCTACAAAAGGAGAGTCTAACAATGGATGATTTATTTGAATACAGCGACAGCCTCAATGCTCCTTTCCAGACCTTTCGCGGAAACTGGCGCACTGTAAAACCACACTGGCATTATTTTACCGAGATGGTTTATCTTGTAAAAGGCGTACTTTACACCGAGGTAGACAACCATCAGTACACGCTTAATCCAGGCGACATGATAATTTATCATCCAAAGCAGATTCACTCTTTTCTTGACTTTCCTACAAAGAACGCCACCGATGAACAAGACGAACTGCTTTTTTATGGCATCAAATTTGACGACATGATTCTTTCCAATACAACACCGGGTTCTCCAAAGCTGCCAAAGCTGCTTGCAAACATTACAAAGGACGGAACTCCCTACAACCTCATCACAGCCGAAGAACTAAAGTTTAATCCCGTAAAGCTGTTTTTTGAAAACTGCATCTGGGAAACAAACCACAAGCAGTTTGGCTATGATATAAAAGTTGCTTCCATGATAAGCCTTATTATCACAGAGCTCATGAGAATCTGGCTGCGCCGAGGAATGGAGCTTTCTACCCAGACAACGTTTGATCAGTTTTCTTCAAAGGATTTTTCGGTATTGGAATATATAGACAAGCACAGCGCAGAAAACATTAGTATAGAAGATTTAGCAAATAAATGCGGCATGTGCTATTCAAATTTTGCCAAGCAGTTTAAAGCTCAGTTTGGCAAAACCTGCAAGGAATATATAGAATTTGTGCGCATCTGTAAGGCCGACAACATGCTGCTTTACACCAACAAAACGCTGGACTATATCAGTCAGGAAACCGGCTTTACAGACGCAAGTCACTTTATACGTACTTATAAAAAAATAAAAGGCACCACTCCAAAGCAGCGGCGCCTTTCAAAAGGTTAATCCAGCATTACTGCTGTTTCTTATAAATCTCGTTTACAAGAGCAACAACCTTATCAATGTTCTTATTCTTACAATCTGCTACGTAAGCATCCCAGTCTTTGTTGATATCCTTGTTTCCGAGGATGAAGTTCAAAGTCCAGGTGTTGATTGTATCGATAAGTGGTGTAGCCCAGAGGTTGAGCTGTTCACGTTCATCTTCACTTGGTTTAGCAGAAGGATCTACTTCTGGAGTTACCTTATAAGCAGAGAAGCGTGCATACAAGTCTTTTCTGTCTGCAGCAAAGTTATCTGTAAGTTCTGCTGTAGAGTGTCCGTACCAGAAGTTACCACCGGCATATCCCCACTTGAGACGGATATCAACATCATCATCAGAACCACCAATACCAAGACCACCACACTTGTAACCAGGGAGAAGCTTCTTAACCTTTTCACCGTCTACTGTAGCCCACTGCCAAGTCTTGCCTTCTGGACCCCACTTGTAGAGTGAGTAAGCTTCGCTTGAGTAGAAGAGCCAGTCAACAAAGCGAACCATCTTAATGAAGCCGGCTTCACCAAGTTCATCCAAAGCCTTCTTAGAAAGCA
>JAFYDO010000268.1 GCA_017544745.1 Treponema sp.
AGTCATTTTGTCCCCCGTTTTGTTCCTTCGCGCCAGTAAATGAATATATATTTATAATGCGTTTGACAGTATATATATGTACTGGGAGCGGCGGTTTTGACTCCGTCATCGCGACTGGGAGCCAATTGCCTATTTGATTGCATTATAAAGCGTTCCCCAACCACTTTCCTTACATAGAGAAGTTTTTGCCGAGGTAGACTTCGCGGGCTAGGTCGCTGGCTAGGATTTCTTCTTTGGAGCCTTGGAGCATGATGGTGCCGTCGTTGATGATGATGGCGCGGTCGGTAATTTCGAGGGTGTCGCGGACGTTGTGGTCGGTTATAAGGATGCCAATGCCTCGGCCGGCCAGGAGCTTGATTACTGTTTTGATGTCGGCTACTGCAATAGGGTCAATACCTGCAAAAGGTTCATCCAAAAGGAGGAACTTTGGCTCAATCGCAAGAGAACGTGCAATCTCTGTACGGCGGCGTTCTCCACCGGAGAGAGTGTAGGCCTTCTGGTAGCGTATGCGGCCAATGGAAAATTCTTCGATTAAATCATCCAGGCGCTGCTTTTTTTGTTTATGGGTAAGGTCGCGCCTTGTTTCAAGAACAGACCAGATATTTTCTTCTACAGTAAATTTGCGGAAAACCGAAGGCTCCTGAGGCAGGTACGAAATGCCAAGACGTGCACGCTTGTACATAGGAAGCCTGGTAATGCACTTGTCGTTTAAGAAAACCTCGCCGGCTGTAGGCTTGTAAAAACCAACTACCATATAAAAGGTTGTAGTTTTACCAGCGCCGTTTGGTCCAAGGAGGCCCAGAATTTCGCCGGTTTTCATAGAAAAGTCTAT
The DNA here is from genome assembly GCA_017544745.1 of Treponema sp. The sequence goes on from JAFYDO010000268.1 coordinate 833, forward strand.
ACCGCGAACAACCTCTTTTCGTCCAAACGATTTGTAAAGGCTGTTTACGCGCAAAAGCGGAGAGTCAGTCTGTGGAACCTGCTCATTCGGCAGTGCCTCTTCATTCTCCATCTTTCCCCTCCTCTTCCTTTGCAGTTTCGGTTACAGAACCTTTTACATTGCCTGACAAAGTGATTTTTTGAGTATCAAGGTTTAGCGTAATCTGCTGGGCACGGAACACATCCTGGTCCTGCTTTACCTGGGCGTTTCCGCTAATTTCGAGCATCTGTTCGTTTTTCTGATAAACCGCATAAGAGCCCGTACAGATATTTTTTTTCTGAGTAAGGTTTATGCCAATCTGCAAAACCGCAATATTTGTATTCTGACTGTATTCAATAATCTGGGCGTCGGCCTTTACATCGTTTTCAAGATCTACAAGATGAACGTTGCCCTGGAGCATTGCAACCTTGGTCTCGCGGTCAAAGCTCATACTGTCGCAGGTAAACTCCATTTTGGTTTCGAGGTTTTTGCCGCTTATGTTGCCGCGCGCATTTATAAAACGATAATCGTCTCCGCTAAGTTCAATTTCGTCTGCAGTAATTTCCATGGAAGAAGTCTGAATAAAAGCTCCGCCTGTAAGCGTTGTTGTGGCAGAAGAGTCTCCCGCCTGGCCCGACATGTTGCCCGCAGAAAAGGTAATTTTTTCGGCAAAGAGGAAGCCCGCTACAAAAAGAAACAGCACAGCTGCAAAAACTTTTTTATTCATCTTTCTTATCCTTGGCATCAATTTCGCCGCTTACAGTTCCCGCAAAGCTAAACTTTTTGCTAACACCGCTTGCAGAAAAACCGGTTCCATAAATTATGGTGCCGTCTTTTTCTATACGTACAGTGTCGCGTCTTCCGCCTGTAAGCTGTTCGGTCTTGCCGTTCCATCTTAGCATATCTGCAAAAAAGTTTGTATTCTGAACCTTGCTAAACAGTTTGATTCCATCATAAAGTTCATAAAGCTCGGTGTCGGTATCTGCATAAAGATAACCGCAGGAGCCTTCTGTTTCCAATTTGTGATCCTTGTCGTAGGTTGTAAACTTTACGTTTTTTCCGTAAGTGATGGAAGAATCCTTATACTGTTCTATATTGTCTGCCTGCACGCGAACATCCTCTTTGGCATCCTTATAGCGCACAAGCTTTGCCTGATTAAAAATAAATTCCGGAGTTGTTTTTTCGGCATCTACACCGTCGTCATATCGCAGCGAACAGGAAAAAAAACTGATGACACAGAATAGAACAATAACTGTGCCTTTAAAACAACACTTCATATTCTTCTATTATAAAAGAAAATATGCTAATATGCAATTTATGAGTGAACGTTGTTTTAAATGTTTTAAGCCCAAATCTGTGTGCCTGTGCCGTTTTGCACGCGAGCTGGATACCGGTGTAAAGTTTGTTTTTTTAATGCACCCAAAGGAATTTCGCCGCACAAGAACAGGGACCGGAAACCTTGCACACATCTGTCTCAAAGACTCGCAGATTATAGTGGGTCAGGATTTTAGCACAAACCCCACATTCCAGAATCTTTTGCACGACCCAAAGTACGCACCGTTTTTGATGTACCCCGGGGACGACGCACTCACAGTAAAAAGCTCTGAATACTCAACTGCGCTTGGAGGAAGAACACCGCTTATCATAATTTTGGACGCAACCTGGTTTTGCGCAAAAAAACTCATACAAAAAAATCCGTTTTTGCTGGATCTGCCAAAGCTCAGTTTTGCAGGAAGCTACCGTTCAATCTTTACGTTTAAGCGCGAGCCAAGCCCAGAATGCATAAGTACAATTGAATGCTGCTATTATCTTATAAAAGAACTGCAGGACACCGGCGCCGTAGATCCAACTCTTGATCCAAGCCCGCTCATGACAATTTTTAAAGAAATGATAAAGCTTCAGCTTACGGCAGAAAACGAACGCATAATGGGAATCCGCACCAACTCGCACAGCTACGACGACAAATATAATAGAATAAAAGAGCTTCCCGAGTATTTATTTGAGTAAAAAAATCTGTTATAATAAAAGCTATGGAAAACGAGATTTTTGATTATATTATTATTGGTGCCGGTCCTGCAGGCTTAAGCTCTGCACAGTATGCGGCCCGCGGTGGACTTAAAACTTTGGTTTTAGAAGGAATGGGAGAAGGCGGCCAGGTAACAATGATTACCGACCTTGAAAATTACCCCGGCGTATATCCTGCAGTAAACGGTTTTGATTTTATAGAAGTAATGAAAAATCAGGCGCTTGCCTTTGGTGCTCAGATTAAAAACGTACAGGTAAGTTCAATAGACAAAAAAGGCAGCGACTTTGTAATCAAAACCAGAGACACAGTTTTTACAAGCAAGGCTCTTTGTATTGCAACCGGTGCCGTTCACAAAAATCTTGGAGTTCCCGGAGAAAAAGAATTTACCGGACGCGGAGTTTCTTACTGTGCAACCTGCGACGGACCGTTTTTCAAAAATAAAAAAATCTTTGTAATTGGCGGCGGAGACTCTGCCTGCTCAGAAGCAGTATACCTTTCTACAATTTCAAAGGACGTAACAATCATCCACAGACGAGACAGCTTCCGTGCACAAAAGGCTGTGGTAGATAAAATGCTTGCGGCCGGAGTAAAGCCTGTTTACGACACCGTAGTCAAATCAATAAACGGAACAAACAAGGTAGAATCCTTAACTGTAGAGAATGTAAAAACCGGCGAACAGACTCAGCTTCCTTGCGATGTAGTATTTATTTTTGCAGGCATGGCACCTCAGACAGAGCTTGTAGAAATGCTCAAAAAGGATGAAGGCGGCTACATCATAACAGACCAGAACATGCAGACAAGTATTCCGGGTCTTTTTGCCGCAGGAGACGTAAGAGCCAAGCCGTTCCGTCAGATTGTAACAGCAACCAGCGACGGAGCAATAGCCGCAAACGCAGCAAAAGAAATGATACACTAAGCAGAATAAAAAATGAAAAAAAAGTTTAAATTAATAATCTGCACATTCCTCGTCCTGCACTGCACACAGCTTTTTGGATTGAGCTTTTGGGACGATATGCCAAACGAACAGCTTGCTCAAGCCATAGTAGATGAAATGACAAACACAGAGCTCTACTCTCAGATTCTGATGTTTGGCTGGGCCGGTGCAGAACCCGAAACCCTTTTGTACGACTGGGTTGCACGGGGACTTGGAAACGTAAAGGTATTTGGCTGGAACACCAACGACATTCACCTGGTTGCAAAATCAATTGCGGCGCTGCAAAAAAGCTCACAGAACAACAGATTTAAAATTCCGCTCATAGTTGCTACAGACCAGGAGGGCGGTTCCATAAGACACGTAAAGGGCGACACACTCATAACACCGGGAAACATGGCAATTGGAGCCGCAGGCTATCCGGCAGACTCGTGGTACAGCGCCTATTACATAAGCCAGGAAATAAAAGCACTTGGCATTAACATGAACTTTGCTCCAACCGTAGATTTATTTTCAAATCACGATTCAACAATCATAGGAACCCGCTCGTTTGGAGACGACCCTCAAAAGGCCGGAATATTGGGTGCAGCCTTTTCGGCAGGAAGCAAGGCCGCAGGAGTAATTCCAACCGTAAAGCATTTTCCGGGTCACGGAGACACAGATTTAGACTCTCACGGAAGACTCCCCGTAATTGATGTAGACTACCAGACTTTTACAAACCGCGAGCTTGTGCCCTACACCTATCTTATTAAAGAAGATACCCCCGCCATAATGTCGGGACACTTGAGCTTTCCACAGATAGACAAAAGCGGTGCCCCTGCTTCACTTTCAAAATATTTTCTTACAGATTTACTCAGAAACCAGATGGGCTTTAAGGGCCTAATAATTACAGACGACATGGAAATGGTTGGAGCCACAATTTACGCAGGAACAATTTCCAACGCCTTTAAGATGGCAATAGAAGCCGGAAACGACATAATCTTGAGTTCCCGCACAGCACAGTTGAACGAAGCCTTGTGGTATAAAAATCTTGAGCTTATGGATATGGACGAGGAATTTAAGGCCCGCGTAAAGGATGCCGCCTACCGCGTTATAAAAGCCAAGCTTGAATATTTTAAAGGCCAGGCAGACCCAGCCCCGCTCTACCCCGACCCGGACACAATTGATAATTTTATTCCAAACAAAGAAGGCGAAAAGTTTTTTATAGAACAGGCCTGCCGTTCAATTACTGTTGAAAAAGCCGGCCAGCTTAAAATAGACACAAGTACCGCCGGACGCATTTTGCTTTTGGGCTCGCTCACAGCCTTTTTTAACGATGCCCTAAAGCGCTTTCCGAATGCAGGACAGGTTTATTTTAACTACGACACAGGTCCTAACGAAACCCAGTGGATAATAGACCAGCTGCCCGATGTTAGTGCCAACTACCAGACA
>JAFYDO010000269.1 GCA_017544745.1 Treponema sp.
AAAAGTTGATTTTCCTAAACAGGAAGAAGAAGTATTAAAATTCTGGCAGGATAATGACATATTTAAGAAATCCGTAAGCCAGAGAGAAGGGGCAGAGGACTTTGTTTTTTATGATGGTCCTCCGTTTGCTACAGGACTCCCACATTTTGGACATTTTATTCCGTCAACAATTAAAGATATTATTCCACGCTACCAGACAATGAAGGGCAAGCGTGTAGAACGCCGTTTTGGATGGGACTGTCATGGACTTCCTATCGAAAACCTTATTGAAAAAGAACTTGGAATTAACTCAAAGCACGAAATTGAAGCAATGGGAGTAGATAAGTTTAACGAAGCTTGCCGTGCATCAGTTTTGCGTTATACAAAAGAATGGAGACAGACAATCACCCGTATGGGACGATGGGTAGATTTTGACAATGACTACAAGACAATGAATCCTGAATACATGGAATCTATCTGGTGGATTGCAAAATCACTCTGGGACAAAAAGCTCATTTATGAAGGAAAATATATTCTTCCATACTGCCCACGCTGTTCTACAGTTTTGTCTACCCATGAGCTTGCACAGGGCTATAAGGATGTTCAGGATCAGACAGTAACAGTACGCTTTAAGGTAACTAAAGCTCCTGCTGCAATAAATGACCCGGACATGGCAAACGGAAAAACTTACTTCCTTGCCTGGACAACAACTCCATGGACCTTGCCATCAAACCTTGGTCTTTGTATGGGGCCGGATATCGACTACGTAAAAATCCTTGATAAAGAAAGCGGCGACTACTACATTTTTGCCCAAGCTCGTCTTAGCGCATACTACAAAAACGAAGCAGACTACGAAATCATCTACCGCCACAAGGGTAGTGAATTTGTAGGTGCAGAATACGAACCTCTCTTCCCGTATTTTGCAGAGCTCAAGGATGCCGCAAAGTGTGAAGAAATATCTGGTCAAAAGTGCGAAAAGGGTGCCTTCCGCATGTTCAACGCACTTTATGTTTCTACAGAAGACGGTACTGGTATTGTTCATATTGCTCCTGCCTTTGGTGAAGAAGACCATAAAGTTTTTGCAGGCAGCGGGGTTCCTGAAGTAGAACCAATTGATGCAGAATGTAAGTTTACAAAAGAAGTTTCTGACTATCAGGGACTTTTTGTAAAAGATGCAGATAAAGAAATTATGAAGCGCCTTAAGGATGAGGGCAAGCTTGTAAAGCGCGATTCAATCGTTCACTCATATCCTCACTGCTGGCGATGTGGTTCTCCACTTATTTACCGTGGAATTGGCAGCTGGTTTGTAAAGGTTGCAGATTACCACGATGTATTGCTCCGTGCAAACAGCAAAATCAACTGGCAGCCATCACACATCAAGGAAGGACGCTTTGGTAAGTGGTTGGCAGGTGCAAGAGACTGGGCAGTAAGCCGTAACCGTTATTGGGGTAACCCAATCCCAATCTGGCGCTGTGATGACCCTGACTGTAAGCATACTCTTTGTGTAGGAAGCCGCCAGGAACTCAAAGACCTTAGCGGAACTTACCCTGATGATTTACACAAGCAGTTTGTAGATAAGATTACATTTAAATGTCCTAAGTGCGGTAAGGGAACAATGCGCCGTATCCCAGAAGTATTTGACTGCTGGTTTGAATCAGGCTCTATGCCATACGCACAAGTACATTATCCGTTTGAAAATAAAGAAAAGTTTGAAGCTAACTTCCCTGCAAACTTTATCTCCGAAGGTCTGGACCAGACACGCGGATGGTTCTATACACTTACAGTTCTTGCAGCCCAGCTTTTTGATAAGCCTGCTTTTGAAAACTGTATTGTAAACGGAATTGTTCTTGCAAGTGACGGTCGCAAGATGTCTAAGTCTTTGCGCAATTACACAGACCCTGTAGAAGCAATCAACAAGTTTGGTGCAGATGCAATCCGTCTTTTCTTAATGCATTCTGCTGTTGTTAAAGCTGATGAAATCCGCTACAGCGATGAAGGTGTACGCGACGTTCTTAAGTCAATCATAATCCCATGGTGGAACTCTTATTCCTTCTTTGTAACTTATGCAAATATCGATAAGGCAGCACCTACAGGACATTTGTTTGATGACAAGACTCCTTCAAATCCTCTTGACGCATGGCTTCTTTCTATTACTCAGAATCTTGTAAGCGAAGTTTCAGGAGCACTGGATGCTTACGATCTTTCCGGTTCAATTGACCCAATTGTTAAATTTATAGATGAACTTAATAACTGGTACATCCGCCGTAGCCGCCGCCGCTTCTGGAAATCTGAAAACGATAGCGATAAGGCAGAAGCCTACGAAGCACTTTATATAGCACTTAAGACTTTGTGTAAGGTTGCAGCTCCTTTTGTACCGTTCATTACAGAAGAAATGTATCAGAACCTCAAGACTGGCGAAGATGCAGAATCAGTACACCTCTGTGACTATCCAACTCCAAACAAAGCCTGGATAAACGAAGAGCTTGAGTTTAAAATGGCAACTGTACAAAAAGCTGTTTCTATGGGACACAGCCTGCGCAATCAGTTTAATCTTAAGAACCGCCAGCCACTTGCAAGCGTTGCTCTTGTTACTCGTAATCCTGACGAAAAGCGTGTACTTGCAGAAATGGAAGATTCTATCCGCGAAGAGCTCAATGTTAAGAAGGTTGAATTCCACGACCGCGAAGACGAGCTTGTAGAATACAAAGCCAAAGCAAACTTTAAGGTTCTTGGAAAAGAGCTTGGTGGTCTTATGAAACAGGCCGCCGGTATTATTGCAGAACTCACCAGCGAACAGATTCAGTCAATCCTTGATGGAACAAAACTCAGTATTGACGTTGCTGGTACAACAGTAGAACTTGATACTGAAAAAGTAATTGTAGACCGCTTTGAAAAAGACGACCTTAAGGTTTTGAATGACGGAACTCTTACTGTTGGACTGGATTCAAAAATCACAGACGAGCTTAAGAAGGAAGGTTATGTTCGTGACCTTATCCGCGGTATTCAAAACCAGCGTAAGGAAAACGGCTACAATGTTACAGACCGCATAGTTCTTACTCTTGGCGGAGACGATGAGCTTAAGGCTGCTTACGAAATGTTTACAGACTTTATTGCTAACGAAACTCTTGCTCAGAAAATAAACTGGGATGGCGCACTTAATGGTACCATCATCGAAGCAGACGACAAAAAATGGAGCATGAATATTGAAAAAGCATAGTCTATTGTGGGCAATATTAATTATCCTCTTTGCAGCCTGTAAATCCGTCCCAACAGGAACCGTTGTAAAGGCACCGGACTTATTGAACAATAAAAAGAATTTTTATATTTCAATTCCGTCAAGTGCAGATCCGGATCTCATCAAATTCATTATCAAAAATAATATTGAAAATATTTCTGAATCTGATGTTAATGAAATTGTAAGCCGCATTGACAGAGCTTATGCAGGTCTTAATGCAGATAACAAAAATCCAAGACTTCAGCTGGCAATTGATTCTGATATTCCTGTTAAATACATTCCAAAGATTCTTACAAAAAAGAACGGCTGGGAAGTAAAGGAATATACAGGCCCGACAAGCGGAACTAAATACGGCATTTTTTCACAGGATGAAATTGTAATGGCTTTTCCATCTGACAAACTTACACTGCTTGGCGAAGATGTAGAAGGAATGATTAATCAGTATGACGAGGTTCATGCAATTCCTGCAGAAGAATCTTTTGGTAAAACCTATGAAAATATTGATGCACTTTCTTACAGCTGGATAACAGAATCTTCTTCGGAAATCCGTTTTATTACAAACAAGCCCGAGACCTTCCTTCTTATGCTTACAGGACAAAAGCTAACACTCCAGCTTAATACAGTACGCGGTTCTTTTGTATGTGATCCAAAGAATGGCAATCAGTACATTCTTGATTTTATTTTTGAATTTAATAATGAAAAAGCTGCAAAAGCCGGAAAGGTAATGCTTGGCTTTGCCTTTGGACTTGCAGACGGCTCTGATAATTCGCTCAAGCCAACAGAAGTAAAAATTGAAGGTATCAAACTTAGTAAAAAACAATTGTACGATATATTATCATTGTAAGGCCCTTCGACAGACTCAGGGACCGCGTGGAGGTTATAATGGACAACAAAATTATTCTTAAGGCAGAAGACCTGGACGGCTATCTTACACAGGAGGATATGGCCGATTTACAGAAGCTTGAAGTAATGTTCAAGGAAACAATGAAATCCTTTGATCCGGTCAACGAAGAAAAGATAATCGAAGGCTATGACAAGCTTGGACACGAAATGCAGAAAATCTGCCAGAAGCATCCTGCCATAAAGGTTTACTCCTTTGTTACAGAAGAAGGAGCTCATGCCGAATGTTCACGTGTAATTTCTAAGCTGCGCGATGTTCGTACAGATCATCAGGAATTTATGTATTACAGTCAGCGCGCTTATGAAATGCTTTTCCGCATGGCTTATACAGACCAGCACTCAGACAAAAAAGGTCACATCATTGTAAAAACTCCTGTAAACTTCCCTGTACAGAATTACGCTGTCCATAAAATCCCGGACATTGATCATAAAATAGAAAACTCTGCAATCTGTGTAATGCTCCGCGGTGCTCTTCTTCCAAGTATGATTATGTCAAAAGAGATTCAGGAATATTCAAGCCACGGCTACAAAACACCGTTTGCACTTTTTAAAATAAGCCGCAACGATACTAAAAACGAAGCCGACATGGAATATATCATGGATCTTAATAAGTCCTTCTTTAATCTGGAAGATTTGGACGGTAAGGATCTTATTTTTGCAGACCCAATGAATGCAACCGGCGGTTCACTCGTAACTGTTGTTAAATATCTTCAGAGCCAGGGAGTAAAGCCAAAGTCAATTGCATTCTTTAATACAATTTCTACTCTCAAGGGTAGTATCCGTGTTACACGTGCGCTCGAAAACTGTACCTGCTATACACTTTGGATGGATCCTGTAATGAACGAAAAGGCCTACATTATGCCAGGTCTTGGCGATGCAGGAGACCGCTTAAATGGCTGCGATACAAAGGATGCACCTCGCAATATGATCCAACTTATTGCAGACTACGGTCATAATATTTCGGGACTTTACAAATCTCAGCTTTATGAAATTGAAAAGATTGTACTGGGCTAGGGCAGTAATAGCGGCAGTATTTTGTATTGCCGTTCCCTTGCTAACAGCTTCATGTTCCTCAAGTAAAATTGCTTTTCCAATTCCGGGACAAAGAGAATCTGCAGTAAAAAATATTTACATCGAATATATGAATCTTGCAGATGCTTATTATGAACTCGAAAAATATGACAAAGCTGTGTCATATTATAAGGCTGCAATGGAAAACAAAGATATTTACTGGACCGCCTATTACAAGCTTGCACGCTGCTATGTGTATCAGTCTAAATGGGATACAGCGCAGACTTCTTATGAAACTCTTTTAAAACGTGACCCTAAGAATAATTCACTCAAATCTTCTCTTGCATATATTTATGCTATGAATGGAAACGTAGAAAAATCTACTGTAATGTATAAAGAGCTTATAGAAAGTAATCCAGACCAGAGTGAATACCTTGAAAATTATATCTGCCTTCTTTTAGCACAGGATAAAAAAGATGAAGCAAAAACACAGTTTGATATTCTTGCAGAAAAATATCCTGCATCAAAAAAAATAGAGGAGCTTTCAAAACAGTTTGAAGCACCTCCAGAAGAAGAACCAGAACCGGCTTTAGAAGAATCTGTTAATTAGATTCAATAAACTTTCTGTATTTAACTGCATCGGCTCTAAAACCAACTACAGGACAGGTATCATCTTCCATTGCATGAATTACAGCTTCGTCTGCTTCTTTAAGAAGTCTT
>JAFYDO010000270.1 GCA_017544745.1 Treponema sp.
AGCCTGAACACAATCCCATACGCAGTTATACTGACGCTTGTTCATATTTGCAGGGAACAGAATGTCGGCACCTTCAAAGCTTCCCATAAACGAAAGTCTGTTATCAAACATGCCCTGAATAGAAAAGAAGGAATCAAAAAGTACACGTCCAGAAATTATACTTGTAAGATTTGCAGAAGAAATATGAAACCAGTCATACGGTAAGGTTTTGCCCCAGTAGCGGTCCATATAACCAAAGCATTTTCTTGGATCTACGATATAGTCTGCGCCGTCAAAGCTTATCATGCCCGAAAAATTTGTCTTAATACCAAAAGGTATCCACTGGCAGAATTTATTCTTAAAGCCGTCGTTCATATCGCGGATAATTTCGTATTTAAGGTTCCACGAAGCAAAACCACGTTCACACAAATATTCAGGATGCTTCTGATATTCTTCTTCGGAAATATTGATATAACCGCTCAAAACATCTTCGCCAAACATTTTGTTGTCCATCTGAATTGTAAACGGCTTATTGGAAAAGCGCATGTTTTTTACTGCATGATAAGAGCAAAGCTGCTTAGCGTCGGCACCCAAGGTTCCAAAACGAACTGCAACATAAGAAGGCTGCATAATTGTTTCTGCTTTTAATTCTTTTGCCGAAGCGGTTCCGGCCAGTGCATACTGTAAATCTTCTGCGGTAATAGAAATGCGGGGTTTAAATCCTAAAACAGGCTCTGAAGGAGATACCTGGGGATTAAGCAGTTCAAGTTCAAGAAAAAACAGCTGTTCGGTTGAGGAGTTCTTTTCAAAAGCACTGAAAAAACAGCGCCAGTAATTAACACCTAGTTTTTTTGACGAACCTGATAATCCGTATCTGCTTAATTTTATAGTTTTCTTTGTGGCAGCCATTGCTAAAAATCACCTTATATATGTTATCTCTCTTATTGTCGGTAAGAAAATAACTTATTTTAGTGATTTTTTAGTCAAAAAGCTTGTCTATTGATTTTGTAAGTTCTTTCTGTTCTTTTGGAAAATTAGCGTTTAAAAATTCAAAACATTCTACAGCGGCTTTCTGAGCATGTTCGTACCAGATTGCATACAGTTCCGTGTTGATATCTCCCCCCGGAAATGGAGCGCCCTGAACATCAGAAACAAGGTCTCGAAGCATCTTAATACATTCTTTTGTTTTCTTATCCATAAGTAACTCCTGCTTAAATTACTGTTGATACAATATTATAATGGTAAATCAAGATTTTTTCCATAGGAATCTTTAGATTTATCACAGAAAATAGCCTTGTGCGACTCTTTAGCAGCATTTAAAACCACTCTCTGGGCTGCATCCTGCACATCCTTAAGCTGGACTTCCAAGAGTCTGTCCACTCTCTGCTGTTTTAAGCCGTTATTTGCATAAACAAAGGTTTCAAAAGCCTGTTTTCCCCTGTCGCGCGGTGTAGCTGGTGTAATAGCGTCTCCATAACAGGAAACAATTGCTTTTTCTACATCCTCGTCGCTCAAACCTGTTTTTGCGGCTTCTTCCAGACATTCCGTAAGCAAATCTGAATGCTTTAGAGGGTCAGGATCGCGGTAGGTAGAAAGTTTAAAGAGCTTTTCGCCCGAATCAATTCCTGCCCAGGCCCCGTAACAGCCACCGGTCGTACGGAATTTTTCCCAGATGATGTGACCGTTTAGCCAGTTAGTATATACAAGCTCAGAGGCTGCTTCTTTTGTAAGAGTCTGAGAGCCAGGAATTACAACTGCCGAATATCCTGTCTGAGATTCTGTCTTGAGTGCTTCTTTTGTATGCTCACCCTGGACATTTTCTGCCGAAACAACATAAGGCAAAAAGTCCTGCAGAGTATAGTTTTTAGAAGGCAAAAGCTTTGTGATTCCTGCATCGCGGGCAAAGGCTTCTATCATAGGCATGAGTTTTTCAAGAGAATCCTTGTCTGCGGTAATGTGAATAATACCACCAGCCTTAAGGCTTTCGCGGTAGATGTATTCAAACTGCTTTAAGATTTTCTTTGCGTCTTTTTCCCTGTAAGCAGCAACCGTATAAAGCTGCGATACACCCCAGAGAATTTCTGCAAGGGCATAGCCTTCGCTCCAGGTTGCAGTACAGCGCTTAAACGCAAGATTCTGTCCGTCATTTACAAGGCTTGCCTTTTTACCGGCACGCTGCTCCTGAATAAGAGTCTTGAGTCGTGAGGCATCCTTAAAGTCCATTTTTGTAATGATTCGTGCAAGAAGCTCAAGAGTTTCTTTTGCATTTTCGGTAAGCGCCTTGCCACTTACACCAAGCCATTTTCGTCCCATGAAATTGTAAGACTCATATTCTTTTGCTATTTCCTGACACTGCGGTGCATCATAAACAGAACCTACCAGAGTTCTACCCCAGACATCGCCCATGAGGCAGGCAGATTCTGCAATACACTTGTCCCATCGCTGTCCGTTCCAGCCTATATTTGTCATTACGTTTGAAAGGAACGGAATATGCATAAAGTACTTTGGATCCAGACGGTCAAACGGGAAAAGAACATCTATATAAAAGATTCCGTTGGTTTCTTCGTCGCTTATAAAAAGAGGAATATCGGAACCGTCGGCACCTTTTACAGTTTTGAGTTCAACCTTTGGCTCGTCCACAGTTTTTTCAAGCTCGCTCACCTTTGTATGAGGAATACATGCAAGCTCTTCCGGTGTTTCTACACGGGCTTGATTTTGATGCAGACGTTCAAGGTCTTTTTTAAGGGCCTCTTTATCGGCAGATTCACCAAGCTTTTGAACAAGTGCAGCTTCGGCTTTTGCCCTGTCTGCAAGATAGTCTGCAGAAGGTCTTACTATCAGGCGGCACTCCGGTTCATCATTCAAAAAGTATTTTTTGATAAGCTTTTGAACAAGCTGTTTGTCGGACTTGATGCGTTCCTTGAGAGCTTCGAACTTTGTTATTGGATCCAGCTGGCTTGTACAGGCTTCTCCCCATACCCAGCCTTTAAGAGCCTTTTCCATAATGTTTATTGAATATGGCCCCCACCAGCGGTTTTCTTCGCGCAGGTTAAAGTCAATTCCCATAACTGCAGAATCTATATCTTCCTGAGAAACGCCTTTTTTATAAAGCTTTTGAATCTGCTTTTGCATAAGGGCAAAAACCTTTTCCTCATTGCCCTCTTTTACACCGCCAATTCCAAGTACCCAAAACTCTTCGCTAAACTGTCCGTAGTTTCCGGTATAAGGCATGTCTCCAAGACCAGATTCCTTTATTGCCTTTGCAAGAGGCGAACTGTCGTTTCCAAGAAGAACTTCTCCAAGAAAATATTTTTCCATATCCGGACGGCCGGTATATTTTGCAATGATTGCAAGGTTTCCAGTTGCACCCTGCTCCGGAGCTGTTTTTTCAAGCAGTACAGATTTTTGCAGTTTATTGAGCTTGAGCAGTTCCTTTACTTCCGGCTTTACATACGGAAGCTTCTGGTCTGCATAAGGAACATCTGCAGTGCAGTTGTATTTCTGCTCCAGACGGCGCATGTATTTTTGGTCCATAAAGTCCAGCTGGTCGGCAGTAGAAATATCTCCATAAAGCAAAAGACAGCAGTTATCAGGACTGTAGAAGGTTTTATGAAAATCCAGGAAATGTTCATAAGTAAGCGACGGAATATCTGCAGGATCTCCACCACTTGAAAAAGCAGGATATGAGTCCGGGAACATTGCAGCAAGTATTTCGTCATTCGCAATCTGATAGAAGGTTGTAAAGTTTGCCTTCATTTCGTTATAGACAACACCCTGAATGCTAAGGTTACCCTGGTCGTCCATCTCCAGGCGATGGCCTTCCTGAATAAAGGTGTCGTGTGTAAGCTTTGGGAAAAATACGCTGTCTGCATAAACGTCCATCATATTAAAATAGTCGCTGCGGACAAGAGAAGCGCCTGGGTACACGGTCTTATCGGGATAAGTCATAGCATTTAAAAAAGTATAGATACTCTGGCTGCCCAAAGTTGTAAACGGCTCTTTAAGAGGAAATTTTTCGGAACCACAGAGTGATGAATGTTCCATAATGTGGGCCGTACCCATTGAATCCTTTGAAACAGTACGGAAAGCAAACGCAAAAAGATTTTCGTGGTCGGGTTTTATAAGATGAAAAACCTCAAGACCTGTACGCTTGTGCCGCAGAAAAACCGACTTACATTTATAGTCGGGAACATCATCTATGCTAAGGAGCACAAAGCCCTTGTATTCTTTGCCAAGATTGGCCGGGTCCAAAAAATCAAACTTTTCCATAATTAATCCTTATATATACGCCTCTTCATTACGTCCTTTTATTATAAGATCCCCGTCCTCGTAGGCGCGGCGGAGTATTCCAACAAATTTGTTTGTAATGTCTTCACAGGTAGACTTGCGCATTGGCTTTAAGATTTCTTCCTGCTCCAGAACCTCGTTACGGCGGCTGCTAGAAATATTGTCCAGAATCTTGTTGCGGAAATCATCAGACTTGGCAGCAATAAGATAAGCAATGTCTTCGTCATTAAACTCACGCAGCTGCTTTTGGACAAATTTGTCGTCGGCAGCAATAACATCGTCCAGAGTAAACAGGCGTTTTTTAAGGTCGTAGCCAAGGTCCGGGTCTTCTGCAGAAAGAGACTTTAAGATATCGCTTTCGGCACCGGAGTCCATCTTTTTGAGAATCTGAGCAAGTGCGTTGCGGCCGTCTATATTCTGTGCATGCTCTGTAGAAACGTTCTTTGATTTTTCGTACATTGCATGATCTACGCGTTTTAAAATCTCAGGTGAAATGGGTTCCATCTTTGCAAGACGGAGGACAACCTCTTTACGCTGCTCTTCGTCCATAGCTTTGATTACAGCAGCTGCCTTTTGCGGAACCAGATGAGAAAGAACAAGCGACTGAACCCCGGCGTTTTCGTCCTTTAAAAGCAGGCCAATTTTTTCTGTATCGGCATCATCAAGATATTCAAACGGCTTTTTGGTCTGAGCAGGCATGGCCTTTTTGAGCATTTCGTTGGCACGGTCTTCGCCATAGGCCTTGGTAAGCATTTCGCGTGCAGTTTCCGGACCACCGCTTTGCTTTGCGTTTTCCAAAAGTGTCTGAAACTCTTCGAGAATAACAGTAGCTTCTTCCGGCTCAACCGAACGTATAGAAGCAATTTCGGGAATGATTTTTTCAATCTGTTTTTCTGAAAGATGCGGAAGGATTTTTGCAGCTTCGTCTTCGCCAATTAAAAGCAGAAATTTTGCAACCCGGCGATATACCGAATCCTTGCCTTCTTCTGCAGGCTCTTCTACAGGAACCTTTACAAGCCCCTGCTCCTTTATTATTTCTGCAGCAGCCGCGGCTCCAAACTTTTTAAATCCCTGTCCAACAGGTGTGTCATCCAAAGGAGCCGGACCTTTTTTATCCCCCGCCCCTCCCGCTGTATATGCATTTTTTCTTAAATCATTGAGGTTCATGTAAACAGTATAACACAGATTGGGGAATTTTTCATCACTTTTGCATAATCTCGCTCATGAGAGTAGTGATTTTGTCATCGCCGTAGTGTGCAATTATTACATAATACTCATTTCGCTTAATCTGGTCGTAAGCAGCAGGGTCTATTCTATAATAGCACATATTGAAATTGGCGGCAGTATAACTTGCTGCGTAATTCAAAACAGAACCGTGAACTTCCTGACCGTATTGCAACCATTCATAATAGGTCCAGTTTTTAATCTGCTCATAAGGCAAATTTGTTTTAACCGTATGAACATAAAGCGAAGCATTTGAGTTTA
>JAFYDO010000271.1 GCA_017544745.1 Treponema sp.
ATCAATAGGTGTGAAAAATCTATTCATAAGGAAAAAGGGAGGGTACTCCCGTGTCCAGCAGTGTGCGTCTGCGGGCTGAGCAATTTTTTTGAAGAAATCCTGCGGTTTACTTCGTAAATCCTCGGATTTCTTTTATGGCATGCGCCAAAGATTCTCAGATGCAGCCGCGCACTACTTCCCACTCCGTACCCTCCCTTTTTCAAATTAAATTATTCAAGCCAATCAATTCTCGTTTATTTTGTAAAAGTATACACTCTCCTTTCAAACCCGGGTAGGAAAAGGAATATTGGATAGAAAAAAAAAGAAAATGAATATGACACTGGATGATTTGAGTTATGAAAAAATGCGGAGCGAACGGTTCTGGCTTTGCGGCGCTTAGTACGCGGGAAGTTTCTGGCTGCTGCAAGCAGGCAGAAACTTGTCTATAATTTCCTTACCGCGTACTCGGCAGAGCAAAGACAGGTTCTTCGCGGGAGCATTTTTTCATTTTCACCAATAGTCTGTGTCATTTACAATAACCTTTTTTTTCTATATAATGTTTCTTTATGAATGCTAATGAACTCCGCTCAAAATATATTGAGTTTTTTAAAAGTAAAAATCACGCTGTAATTTCGGGACAGTCATTAATCCCGGAAAATGACCCTTCGGTTTTGTTTACAACAGCTGGTATGCATCCGCTTGTTCCTTATCTGCTTGGTGAGACACATCCGGCCGGAACACGTCTTACAGACTATCAGAAATGCGTACGTACCGGTGATATTGATGAAGTAGGCGACCCAAGCCACCTTACCTGTTTTGAAATGCTTGGAAACTGGTCGCTCGGTGACTATTTCAAAAAAGAATCAATTGCTTTTTCTTATGAATTTTTGACAAGCAAGGATTGGCTTGCACTTGATCCTAAAAAAATCTCTGTAACAGTTTTTGCGGGAGACGAAAATGCTCCTCGCGATGAAGAAGCTGCTCAGATCTGGAAAGATAACGGCATGCCGGAAGATAAAATTGCTTACCTTCCTGCAAGCGACAACTGGTGGGCAGCAGGTCCAACTGGTCCATGCGGTCCTGATACAGAAATCTTCTACTGGGTTGGCGAAGGCCTTCCTCCTGTTGGAAGCAACAAAGGTACAGACAGCGCAAACTGGATGGAAATCTGGAACAACGTATTCATGCAGTACAACCGCATAGACGAAAAGACACTTGTTCCGCTTCCAAAGCAGAATGTAGATACAGGTATGGGACTTGAACGTACAAACTGTATTCTCCAGGGAAAAACAAGCGTTTACCTTACAGAAGTTTTCCAGCCAATTATTAAGAAGATTGAAGAAGTTGCTGGTGGTTACACATACGGTTCAGATGCCGAAAAAGACAAATCAGTACGCATCATTGCAGACCATTCACGTTCGGCAGTATTTATTCTTGGAGACCAGCGTGGCGTTACTCCAGACCGCGTAGGTGCAGGTTACGTACTTCGCCGTCTTATCCGTCGTGCAGTTCGCCACGGAATGAAGCTTGGAATTGAAAAGGATTTCCTTGCAGACATTGCTGCAACAGTTATAGAAAACTTTAAGGGACCATATCCTGAGCTTGAACAGAACCGCGAAAAGGTATTCAAGGAGCTCACAGCCGAAGAAGCAAAGTTCCGCCAGACTCTTAAGAAGGGCGAAGCAGAGTTCCAGAAGCTGCTCCCTAACCTCATGAAAAATCCTAAGAAAATCATCAGCGGAAAGGTTGCTTACAATCTGTACGAAACATACGGATATCCTCTTGAGCTTACTCAGGAGCTTGGTGCTGAATACGGCTTTACTGTAGACGTAGACGGCTTTAAGGAAGCAGAACGCAAGCATCAGGAAGCAAGTAAGACTGTAGATGCAGGTGCCGCAAAGGGTGGTCTTGCAGAACAGAGCGAAATCACAACTAAATATCACACAGCAACTCACCTTTTGCAGCAGGCACTGGTAAACACTCTTGGAGACCAGGTTGCTCAGAAGGGTTCAAATATCAACAACGAGCGTATGCGTTTTGACTTTACTTTCGAACGTCCTATGACACCGGAAGAAATCAAAACTGTAGAAGACATTGTAAACCAGAAGATTAAAGAAGATCTTCCTGTTACAATGGAAGTAATGCCGCTGGACAAAGCAAAGGCAGAAGGTGCACGTGCTCTCTTTACCAACAAGTATGGTGAAGACGTAAAGGTTTACACAATCGGCCGCGATTCAAAATCAGACTGGTTCAGCAAGGAAGTTTGTGGTGGACCACATGTTCAGCATACTGCTCAGATTGGAGAGTTCAAGATTCAGAAGGAACAGTCAAGTTCAGCAGGTGTTCGCCGTATTCGTGCGGTAATCACCCCGGGAACAGGACTCCCGCTGGATAAATAGAGTTGTAACTAGAAATTATTTAGAATTGTTAATATAAAAGAAAAATATACGAGGTTTTTTATGAAAAAAATTGTTTCAGCTTTATCAATACTTTTGCTTACAGCAGGCATGGTTTTTGCTCAGTCGGATCTGCAGGTTTTGACAATTGTAAAGTATAATAAATCGGAATCTATTACCGTAAAGCAGCTTAAAACCAGATGTGATACATACGAAAAGCAGCTTGGACAGAAGCTCACTCTTGAACAGAAAAAACAGGTTTTGAGCGCACTTGTAGACGAAAAGCTTGTTCTTCAGGCTGCTGCAAAGGCCGGCATTACAATTCCGGACAGCACTGTAGATCAGTATTTTATACAGGCAATGAGTCAGTCTGTAGGTGTAATGGTAACCGAAAAAGAACTGAACGACCTTCTTAAGAAGGAAAAGGGTACAACTCTGGATGCAGAGCTTCTTGCTCAGACTGGTATGAATGTTGTTGATTACAAGGCTTATCTTAAAAACCAGCTTATTGCCCAGCAGTATGTTATTTCTGTTCGCGAAAAAGAGATTCAGGCTGTTGCTCCAACCGATGATGAAATCCGCGCTTTCTACGAAGGAAACAAAGCTTCTTTTGTATGGAGCGACATGGTTAAGCTTTTTGTTGTTGGTGTTCCAAAGGGAACAAATGCTGATGCAGCAAAGAACAAAATCAACGAATTGCGCAACAAATACATAGACAAGAAAATGACCAAGGAACAGATTATCACTCAGTCACAGTTGAGTAATTCAGGTTATCAGGCAAATGAAGGAATTCTTCCTAAGACAGAAGCTGGTGCTGCCTCAATTGGTCTTACATACGCAAGCATCCTTGGACTTTATGAACAGAATGTAGGATATCTTTCTGATGTTACCGAAACAGACGAAGCTTATATCTTCCTTGCACTTACAGGAAAATATGCTGCAAAGCTTCTTAACTTGAGCGATATTGTTTCTCCAGATTCTACAGTTACAGTTTACGAATATATCCGCCAGAACCTTGCACAGACAAAGGCACAGTCTTATGTTCAGCAGGCTGCTCAGGAAGTAGCAGACGAACTTCGCAAGTCTGAATATATCGAAGAAAAGAAAACCGGAGCAGCTCTGGATAAATTGCTCAACTGGGGAGACTAAGGTGTCTAGAAGAAAAGGCAGAATACTTGCGTTCCAGGCTCTTTATTCCTGGGATGTAAGTCAAACACCTCTTGAAGATTTGCTTAAATTCTCTTGGCAGAATGCACAGGTTCCCGAAGATTCCGATTCGGATGAAACAGCCTTTGCTCGAATAATTGTTACCGGCGCAATCGAACATGTTGCTCAGATTGATGAACTCATCAAAAATCATCTTTCTGCAAACTGGACAATGGAGCGCATAAACAAGGTAACTCTTGCAATTCTTAGAATGAGCATTTACGAAATGGAGTTCCAGAAGGATTCCCAGAAAAATATAGTAATTGACGAGGCTGTAAACATAGCACGTGAATATGGTCTTGAAGATTCCTATAAGTTTATAAATGCCGTGCTGGATAAGATTGGAAAAGAAAACTAAACGAACGTTTTTACAGGCTTTAATTTTTCTTACAGGCTTTGCTCTGTTTATGGGTATGGCAGTTTCATGCAAGCTCAAGGCAGAGCAAAAGTCGTTAACAAGCCATTTTGAAATGGTAGACATTCTTATTGCAGATAATCAGTTTGCAGATGCAGTAAAAGAACTTAAAAAGATTGAAAAGCAGGTTTACGATTCGTGGTCATATATCGGCATTTACAAGCGCTATATGCGTATTGGCGAAGATGCCCGCGCTCAGAAAATCATTACAAAGGGACTTAAGAAAAATTCACACAATCCCGAGCTCATAGCAGTTTATTCAACCTATCTTTTGCGTCATGAAAAACTGGACGAAGCCAAAAAACTTTCGGAAGAGCTGCGCGGTACAAAGTACGGTTCCATTTATTCCGAAGCTGTGATGAAGGTTGCCCGTCGAGACAGTACAGATAATTCGGGTGCTTTCTGGAAGGATTCCAAATATTATTCAATTTATCTTGATGCTTACCGCGGAAGCCAGAACCCAATCTGGATTCGTAACTGCGCCCTGTTTAACTTAAAGGACGGACTTTTTGAAAATGCTGCCGCACTGCTGCCGGTTGCCTATGCCGACGCCGACGATGCTTATTTCTGGGCTCTGGTTTTGTATGATGCAGGCAAATATTTCGAAGCTATAGATGCGCTTGATGCTTCTGGTTCTTTCCTTGCAGGATATCCTGATTCTGCAAACCGACGGGTTTCGCGCACAACTGATATAAAGATTGTTGCTCTTGAATCCGATGCTTACATGGCTGTTTCCGAAATAGAGGCGTCCGAAGCAAAGCGACAGGAAATCATTACACAGCTGGATCATCTTACAAAGCTTAGCGACGAAGATGAAAAGCTCCTTTCAATGATTGTTGTAAACAGCGCAATTTTTGCAAGAAACCAATACGAAGACGAATCCTGCGCCGATCTGCTTTTTTATTCTGTAAACCGCTGGCCGGACAATGTTGCCGCTTTAATTTTGTATTCCGATTTTGCATATAATTCTAATCTTGAACGTCCTGAATCTATTGAGGTGCGTAATCTCCGTGCAAACGGCATAAGCTCTCTTTCTATGGAAGAGTATGATAACCGCCGTAAGATTCCTCTTAGTGATGCGCTGTACCGTCTTGAGCAGGCAATGGAACGCACCAAGGATCCGTACCTTTCTATTACCCGTCTGGACTTAAAGTACAAGCTGGACAACTCTATTACCGTAAAGAGCAAGACCGCAGACTTATGGATGGAAATGGAAAAGAACTATACGGAAGAAGAAAAGTATCAGAGCCTTCTTGTTCAGTATACGCTCAACTTTTTGCTGCAGACAAATCAAAAGGCCGATGCACGCAAGCTCTTTGAAGACTTTGTAAGTTCAACATATAATTATGATGAAAAACAGGATTTCTGGACTCAGACAGAACGCAACCTTTCTTCTATGGATATACGAACTGCAGAATTTGCTGCCTGGTTTGCTACCGACGAAAAACGCTATGATGAAGCAGTTCGTCTTTATGAGTATTGTGTTTACGAAAGCGGGGGAGTGCTGTTCCAGGGAATTGTTTCACCAATGGTTTCTACAATTTCTTGTATGAACCTTGCAGACATTTATTATTCAACCGGAAAAAAGGATAAGGCTCTTGAGCTTTACGGAAAAGCAGCTGGTCGCGAAAGTCGCAATTATCTTCGTTCCCAGATTTTCTACCGCATAGCAGAGATTTATTCTGCCACCGGAGACAAAAAAAATGCCCTGCGTTCTGCCGAATATGCAATTCTGCTGTACCCGGATAACGCAAAGGCATCTTTGCTAAAAGAAAAGCTTTCGCAATAACTATTCAATCACTGCAATAATATCATTCATCTTTAAGATGAGGTGATCTTCTCCATCAATCTTTACAGGTGTGCCAGAGTATTTATCATACATAATACGGTCACCCTTTTTAACTGTTACAGGAACATCTTCTGTTCCAGGACCTACAGCCACAACAACTGCAGTCTGAGTTTTTTCCTGAGCAGCCTCCGGAATAATAAGTCCACCGGCAGTTTTAGTTTCTGCCTTGTCATTCTTTACCAATACACGGTCAGCTAATGGTTTGATTTTCATATATTTTACCTCTTGTTTTATATTTATTACTTTAAAAATAATAAATAATTTCCAATTCGGCAAGTGAAAAAAAAATTTGAAAATTTTTTTAAATATATGTTGACAGTCGACATATGTCGTGATATGATATATATATCGAGTGACGATATAGCGAGAGTCGACTATGTTATATCGCGACATAAGGAGGTTTGACTATGAAAAACAAAGCAGAACCATTATCAGAAAGTTATTTTTATATTTTGCTGTGCCTTTCAAAGGGTGCAAATCATGGTTATGGCATTATGAAGCAGACAGAACAGCTTTCAGAAGGCCAGGTAAAAATTGGGTCTGGTACAATGTACGGGGCAACCAGTAATATGATTAAAAAGAACTGGATCAAGGAAATTGTATCAGATGATCCGGGGGCAGAAAAAAAGAGACTTTACACTCTTACCCCGGAAGGAACAGAGGCTTTTAAGGCAGAGGTTGAACGTCTTAAGAGGATGCTTGCAGCAGTAGAATAGATGCCGAAACAAGTTCGGCATGACTTATGGAGGATGATTATGAAAGGATACAAAAGAGTTTTTAATTGTTATTCGGCCTGGGATTA
>JAFYDO010000272.1 GCA_017544745.1 Treponema sp.
ATTTCTCAGGAAGAATATGCAGCCCTGCTTTCGGAAGAAGCTTTACCGCCGGAAGAAAACAGTGTAGACGAGCTTGAATGGAATAATGTTCCACCAGCTCCTGCCCAGCTGCCACAGGATTATATAGAAGAAGAAATTGACAAGGATGATCCTGCTCTGGCCTTCCCTCCTGCAGAAGAAAAAGCTCCAGCAAAACAGGATGAAAATTCTCCTTATGCTGCAGCAAAATATATTGATACAGTTGTTCCTAACCCTCAGTATCCTGCTGGAATTTCTTTTGGTAAGGACGAGGATGACGAAGAAGAAACAGAGAATAAAGTGCAGGAAGCACCTAGCCCGGTTAAATCAAAATATCCAAAAAAGATTTCTCTTGGAAACGACGGCGCTGCAGAACAGACAGGAAATATTGAAGATGATCCAAACGCAATTGACCCGGACTTTTTTGATATTGATTTGAATGATGTTTCGGGAGACGAAGAGCTTTCGGATGATGTTCAGGAAGCACCGGAAGAGCTGCAGGTTGGCAATGGTGTTTTTAAGCAGATTGCAGATACAGAAAAAAGCGTAAACTTTGGTAAAATTACCGGCAGCGTTTTCTCTGACATGGAAGCCGATATCAAAAATGATTTGGGAAGCGACTGGGATAACTCGCTCGACACAAACGAAGAAAAAGAATCTCCTGAGCTTAATCCAAACGTAGGTCGTGCAAACAATCTTACTGCAGACGAGCTTACAGATTTCTTTAATGCACAGCAGGAAGAAAATACACCACAGCACAAGGTGATTGAAGGTCCGGCTCCTAAGTCACGCGCAGCAAGCAAAAAAGGTCCTTATGTAATTCCTTCAAGCCTGCTCACTGCCTACAAGGATGACCAGTACTGGATTATTGATGACGAAACAAAGCAGGCGTCTGTAAACCTTAAGCAGACACTTGCAGAATTTAATATTGATGCAGACATAATCGGAATTAAAAAGGGACCGGTTGTTACAATGTTCGAAATCTTACCGGCACCTGGTGTAAAACTCAGTAAGATTGTTGCTTTGCAGGACAACATTGCCTTGAGTCTTGCTGCACAGTCTGTACGTATTGTTGCTCCAATTCCTGGCAAGCAGGCTGTTGGTATTGAAGTTCCAAACAAACGCCGCAGTGTTGTAGGCTTCCGTGAAATTATAGAAATGGATTTACCAGAATGGAACAAGATGGCAGTTCCTGTAGTTTTGGGAAAAGATATTCTTGGTAAAGCCCAGCTCATTGACCTTGTAAAGACACCTCATATGCTTATTGCAGGTGCAACTGGTTCCGGAAAATCTGTTTGTGTAAACAGTTTGATTTTGTCAATTTTGTATAAGAGGTCATTCAAGGACGTTAAGATGATTCTTGTTGACCCTAAGGTTGTAGAGCTCAAGCTTTATAATAATATTCCTCACCTTCTTACTCCGGTTATTACAGAACCAAAGAAGGCTATTCAGGCTCTGCAGTATTGTCTTTGCGAAATGGAACGCCGTTATGCTTTGCTTGACGGTCTTGGTGTCCGCGATATTTCAAGCTATAACGAGCGCATTAAGGAACGCGACATCTGTACAGAAAAGCTTCCTTACATCGTTGTAATTATTGATGAGTTTGCAGATTTGATGGCAACCAGCGGAAAGGAACTTGAAAATATTGTTGCACGTCTTACAGCTATGAGCCGTGCTGTTGGTATTCACCTTGTTCTTGCAACCCAGCGTCCTTCTACAAACGTAATTACCGGTTTGATTAAAGCAAATATTCCAAGCCGAATTGCATTTATGGTTGCGTCAAGAATTGACTCTCAGATTATTATTGATGGTGTTGGTGCCGAAAAACTTCTTGGCCGCGGTGACATGCTTTATGCTTCTGCCGTTGACCCTGCCCCAATCCGTATTCAGGGAACTTATGTAGATGACAACGAAGTAGAAAAGGTTGTTGACTGTGTAAAACAATACGGCGAACCAGATTATATTGATGACCAGATTTTTGTCGAAGATGATGAAGACGAAGAAGGCAATGTAGACCTGTTTGGTAACAGCATGGATGAAGATCCGCTGTACGACCAGGCCCTGGAAATTGTTGTTCAGAGTGGAAAGGCCAGTGCAAGCTACATCCAGCGCCGCTTAAAGATTGGTTACAACCGTGCCGCCCGCCTCGTAGAAGAAATGGAAGAGCGCGGAATCGTAGGCCCGGCCAACGGAAGCAAGCCACGAGAGATTATACATATACCGAGCTAGGGGTCCCTGAGTCTGCCGAAGGGTTCTCCCACTTTTCATCGCACACTTCTTCATAAAGGGGTGTGCGTTTTTTATATAAATCCTGTATTGCGTTATTCTGACTCAAAGGTCTGTTGTCGGTTTTCTGTTTAAGCAGAAAGCCCAGCGGGCGTTCTATGTAAACTACACGGGAGTTGGCACGAAGATAAAACCAGTTTTCTTTGCGTGTTACAATGCCGCCACCTGTTGCAATTACAAGACCTGATTGAGGAAGGATTTTTTTAGCGAGCGTGGTTTCCATTGAGCGGAAGGTGTCTTCGCCTTTTTGAGTTATGATTTGAGCAGGAGTTTCGCCGTATTCTTTGGTAAACTCGTCGTCCAAATCTATGAATGTGCGGTTCATTTTTTTTGCAAGTTTTTTTCCAAGTGTAGTTTTACCACAGCCCGGCATGCCTATAAGTGTGATATTGAGCATCTGGTCCTGAAGGGATTTTATTACAGCGTTGATTTTTTCATCGGCCTGCCCTTCGAGAGCCTCAGGGACCACATGGCCCTTAAAGATCACACTCGCCTGCCACGCCTGTGCCACCAGCATACTAAGCCCGCCTGCATTTTTTACACCAAGCTCCTGTGCCTGTTGCAAAAAGCGTGTTCGGCTTGGATTGTAAACAATGTCTGCGGCTGCGTATAGTTTTGAGAATCGTGAAAGGTCCACCGGTGAGTCATCAACATTCGGGAACATTCCTACAGGGGTTGCGTTTACAACTATCTGTACGTCTGCCGCAGCCTCGTAAACATTTTCATAATTTATCTGTCCCGAGCGGGAACAAAAATCAATCTGTGCAGCGCCCATTTTTTTGAGGGCATATTCAACAGCTACACTTGCGCCACCGGTTCCCAAAATCAAACATTTCTTACCGGCAACTTCAATTCCGGCATTTTGCAACATGTAGGTAAAACCAAAAACATCAGTGTTGTAGCCTTTGAATCCGCCACCAGGTAAACGCACAATTGTGTTAGCGGCGCCTAACTCCTTCACTTCATCAGAAAGTTCTGTGCAAAGACTGGCTGCCAGTTTTTTATAGGGAATTGTAACATTAAAACCATCAAGTCCTTCGGCACCTTCAAAAAGCGCGTGAACCTGTTCTTCTGTGCGTTCAAGGACTGTGTATTCGTAGTCGGCAAAGGCCTTGTGAATCTGAGGAGAATATGTGTGTGGTAAGCTTTTTCCTAAAACACCAAATTTCATTTTTATTCCTGTGTGTCACCCTATTCTACAACTTACTCTGTAAATCCCTTGATACTTCAAACAGTACACTATAAATTCTGCTTATATAAGGCTTAAGAATTTTATCTGCCTTTTCCTGCAGGGTAACCAGTTTTTGTGCTTCACGATCGGCATCCATAACTGCCCCACCGCTTTCTTTTTTGAGTTGTCCAATTTTTTTAGCAACTTCCATGCGTTCTGCAAGAGCAGCCAGAACCTTATCATCTGCGGCATCAATCTGTAATCTCAAGTCTTCCAGAGTTAATTCTTTTTCTTTCATAAACAAGATACTATCATTTGCACTTAGAAAAATCCACAATAATAACTTGCAAATTCACAAAAATTAGGGTTACAATTTATTGATATGAAGAAAAAATTATTTTTTATTTTTCTTATTTTTGCCGCTATTAACGCAGGTCTTTTTTCTCAAGGTAAAACTCCTCTGGACCGGATTCATTCAGAGCTTGAAAAAATTCTGGATAAAGAAACTCTTGCTCAAATTGATTCTTATGAATCACAGGAAAAAATGGTCCTCCTTCATCACTCTTTGGGAATGTACCTGCGCAATGAATACGGTCTATGGTCAGGAGATTCAGAACTTTACAGATATTTGTATGATTTAGGTTTGCGCCACCCGGATGACATGTCTTCTGTTATACTGGAATCCTTCTGGTGCAAAAGACACAATGTTCAATTCGATATAAAGGCCCAAGTTCAGTTTTATGAGGAATACTGGCAGAATGCAGCCGAACAAAGTCGTAAAGAAAAAGAAAGAAAACAGGCTGCCCTTAACTATATAAATAGCCACAGAGTAAAACTTACCTATAAGGAAGACAATCCTCAAACCATATCTTTGCCGCTTTTAGAAAAAGAACCTTTCTTTAGAGCAAGATACTTATGTAAATATGATGATGGTGTCTTTGCTTCGATCCGAAGAGAATTAGATATTAAAGACCCTAAAACCCTCTATATTACACAGCCTTACAAAATTGATTTACAGACAAATAAAATAACAGCTATAAAAGTTAAATCTCTTGATCTGGTTGAATCCTGCATAGTAACCGATAATACCTTGTGGTGCTATGGAAAGAAAGGAAAAAAACACAAGCTGGTTTCTGTCATAAATGATAAAGAAACTATAGTTCCAATTCCAAAGGAAGAAGCCTGTGCAATTCTTGGTTTTGCAGGTGAAGAACTTCTCATAGAATATTCCAGAGAAATATACAGATATCAAGATTCTCAAATCTGGACGCTCATCTATACTTCACAAGAAGACCTGCCCCGTTCCGGCCTCCCGCCTCAGCTATACGGTAACAAGCTTTATTTTAGAGATGAAGGAAGGTATGAAAACAATAAAAGTTTATGGATACTTAATTTAGATACCTGTGTATTAGAAAAATTTTATGAAATGACAGGTCTGGTTGGACCGGACGGTCCCAGATGGGAAAACAATGCTTCCTACACCCTTGACGAAAAAGGAAACCTCTATGTTTCTTGTGGAGAAGACTCTTCCCAAAAATCTCTGTTAGTTTTTTCTAACAATAAATCTCTGGATCTGCTTCTTTATAATAACGCTTTTATAAGTGACTTAGAGGCCGATCCAAAACTTGATATTTCTGCGGTAAGAAAAGCAGGGAAAAATCTTTTACTGGCCGGCTATTCAGGATTATTCACTTTATCTGATAACATTCTTTCTCCAATAGTTTATTTTAATAATCCTGAACAGGACTTTGCTGTTGATAATGGAAAACACAATTATCATTGGGAATGGCATCCTAGTTTTATTTTACCGCTTGGAGAAGATGACTATATTCTTTCCAGAACTTTTGACGGCATCTTCAGGTTGAAAAAAGAAAATGACAAATGGACTTTAATATTAATCAGTTAAATACAATATATCTGGAGTCTTGTATGGAAATACATAAAATAAGCGAAAAAGATTTAGATAAACTGATGGACCTGTATGTTCAGCTTAGTCCCGTGAATGAAGGTTTGTCCGAAGAAAAGCGAGACGAGGTCTGGGAGCAGATTCAAAAGGATGATAAAATCACCTACCTTGGCGCCTACGAAAATGACCAGCTCATTGCAACCTGTTTTCTTGCTATAATCCCAAACTTCAGCAACCAGGGGCGATCAATTGGTTATATAGAAAATGTTGTGACTGATGAAAAGTGGAGAGGTAAAGGTGTTGGCACAAAATTGCTGCAGGAGGCTGTGGCAATGGCAAAGGCACAGAACTGCTACAAGGTTTTCCTCGAAAGTGGAATTGCCCGAACTGGTGCACATGAGTTTTACCGCACCCTTGGTTTTGATGATACTCATAAAAAGGCATTTAATATTAGATTTGAATAGGAGCGCGTGATGGAAGAAAAGCTTTCGTGGAATGAATCGTTCATGAACATTGCTCAGGAATTTGCGAAACACAGCACCTGCAAAAAGCTTCAGGTCGGCGCAATCCTTGTAAAAGACAAAAGAGTGATTAGCTGCGGTTACAACGGCGTTCCTTCCGGAATGGAGCACTGCAAGGATAAGTTTAAGGACATTGATATTACTACTCCAGAAGGCCGCCAGCTGCATCATGAGTTTGCCGTAAAAAACGAACTTCATGCAGAACAAAACTGCATAGCCTATGCCGCCCGCTCCGGTGTTCAGATTGATGACACCTGTATTATGTATGTTACAAACGCCTGCTGCCCTGATTGTTCCAAGCTCATTGTTGCTGCAGGGATAAAGCATGTTGTTTATAAGGATGGGTATAAAACTCTTGATGGCATTGATTTTATGAAAAGCGCAGGAGTGAAAGTAGAGGTGTTGGCTGATGCAGAATGAAATTATTCAGATAAAAGAAAACCAGCTGCCTCAATGTCTCGATTTTATTCACCTGTGTTTTAAGAGTGTTGCAGAAAAGTTTGGATTTACAAAAGAGAATTGTCCTGGCCACACCAGCTTTATGCCGATGGAAAAACTCCAGAATTTCTTTAACTGGGGATTTTTGATGTACGGTATCTTTTCTGAACAGGGGGAAATGGAAGGATATATTTCTTTGAGTAAAGTGCCTGATAAGGAAGGCGTCTGGAGTATTCATAATCTTTGTGTGCATCCTGATCTGCGATGTAAGGGTTATGGAAAGCTTTTGTTAGATTTTGCTAAAGCTAAAACTAAAGAACTTAGCGGCCAGATTCTTTTTGTAGATTTTATAGATGAACACACAGAACTCAA
>JAFYDO010000273.1 GCA_017544745.1 Treponema sp.
CGGAGATGAATTTTCTGCAATTGCAATTGGAATGAAGCTGAGTCAGGAAAACAAATTCCGCGAAAAAATCAGTTCGCTGTGCAAGATGATTAGCGACGACAGGAATTTTCCGTTTACTTTGTCCATGAGTATTGGTGCCGTTGAGTTTGAGCTTACCAATGAAAAACCAACTAAGCTTACAGCGCTGCTTTCACAGGCAGACGATAAACTTTATATAGAAAAGAAAGAAAAACATAAAAAGAAATCGTAGATTGCTCCTCGCAATGACGTAACAATCTACATATAAAAAAGGATTTTACAATGTCAAAAACTATTCCCTCAAGAAAAGATGTACCTGCTAAAGACAAGTGGGATTTATCTTCTATTTTTAATTCAGATTCAGAATGGGAAGAGGCACTCAAAAGCCTTCCCGAATTAACAAAGGCAGCTGCTGCTTTTAAAGGCACACTTGCACAAAGCCCGGAACAGCTGCTCGCTGCACTCAAAGCTTACAAGGATGCTTTGCTCCAGATGGAGTGTGTATATCACTACGCTTCGCTGCAGCATGAGGCCGACGAGGATGACACAACCGCTACCGACCGCTATGGACGCGCAATGATGGCTTATACCCAGCAGTCTACAGAACTGAGTTTTATAGACCCTGAGCTTATGGCAATGGACCAAGCTGTTCTTGGCGAATGGAGTGAAAGAGCCGACTTTGCCGACTACAAAATATATCTTAAAAAGCTTTTGCACTTTAAGCGCTATACTCTTAGCGAAAAAGAAGAGCGCATTTTGTCTCTACAGGGACAGCCGGCTCAAACAGCAGAAACTGCATTCAGTGTGCTCACGAATGTTGATATGAACAAAATCTTTGGAACTGTAACTGTAGACGGCGAAGAACAGCAGCTTACCGAAACAACCTGGGGTGTGTTCATGCATAACCAGGATAGAAAGGTACGCGAAGAAGCTTACAAAAAATTCTACGCAAAGTTTGAAGAACATCAGAATACTATAGCAGCCCTTTATGCGGGAAGTGTAAATCAGGATGTGTTTAATGCACGTGCACGTGGCTATGATTCAAGTCTGCATGCAGCACTTTACGGCAACAAAGTACCGCTTACTGTGTATCACAATCTGATTGACTGCATTCATAAAAATCTTGATACATTGCACAAGTATTACAGCATTCGTAAGCGTGCGCTTGGTTTGGATAAGCTTTGCCACTGGGATGTTTATGTTCCGCTGGTAAAATCTGTCCAGACAAAAACAAGCTACGAAGAATCTGTAGAAATCTGCCGTAACGCTCTTGCTCCTCTTGGAAAGGAATATACGGACAGACTCTGCGACGGCTTACTCAACGGATGGGCAGACAGATATGAAAATATCGGTAAAAGAAGTGGTGCGTTTAGCTCTGGCTGTTATGTCGGTAACCCGTACATTCTGCTTAATTACAATGATGAAACTATCCGCGATGTATTTACAATGGCTCACGAAGGCGGACACAGTATGCACAGCTGGTATTCGGTTCACAACAATCCGTTTATGTGCTACGACTACACAATTTTTGAAGCCGAGGTTGCATCTACCTTTAATGAAGAACTTGTTTTTGAATATTTGCTGGATCAGGCAGTCAAGAAAGGCGACAAAGACATGGAAAAATTCCTTCTTGCAATGCGTGCCGACGACATTCTGGCTACACTCTTCCGTCAGACAATGTTTGCAGAGTTTGAATTAAAGGCTCACGAGCTGGTAGAAGCAGACACACCACTTACGCCGGAGCTTCTGCGCAAAATCTACCGTGAACTGCTTGAGCTGTATTTTGGTCCCGAAATGCATTTTGAGTCCAACAGCGATATGGAAGGCTTACGCATTCCGCATTTTTACAGTGCATTCTATGTTTATAAATATGCAACAGGTATTTCTGCAGCCCTTGCCCTTGCAAAACGCGTAACAGAAGGTGGCGACAGGGAACGCGAAGATTATTTTGCTTTCCTTAAGAGCGGTGGCTCACGTTATCCTATTGAATCGCTCAAGGTTGCAGGTGTAGATATGGAAAGTATTGAACCGGTTCAGGCGGCGTGTGACACGTTCAAGAAAATTGTTGATGAACTGGAGAAATTTATCTAAAGTTAGGGTAACATTCAACCGATAATATATTTGATAGAGGTGTATTTAAATCATTTAACATCTGTGGGAGGCGGCGTGTTAGATGGTTGTAAAGGAGAATGAGAAAATGACAAAATCGGAATTTAAAACTTTTATAAAGGGTGTACCAAAAGCCGAACTCCACATTCACATTGAGGCCGTAACTTCTCTAGCCGGCGTTAAAAAGCTGTACAAAAACCGCTTTGGTAAAGAAATGTCCAAAGAAGAACAGGTTGCACTATTCTCCTATGAAGATTTGAACGGATTTATCCAGGCTTTCCTTAAGATTCAGGATATGTTCGTAAGCGAAAAAGATTTTAACGTTGTTTTCAAAGAACTGGAAAAATACCTCATCAAAAACGGAATCGACTACTGCGAAGCATTCTTTGCACCAACTGCCTTCCTTAAAAAAGGATTCAGCTACAAAAAGATGGTAGATATTTTCCACAAGCAGATTACACGCATCAAGGAAAAAGACGGAATTACAATCAAACTGCTTATGGATGTTTCACGTACATTCGGCTGCGAAAATGCAATGAAGAATTATGAACTCTTAAAGCAGTATCCTTGCGAAGACATCATCGGTATTGGTCTTGGTGGTGCCGAAGCAAAGGGTCCTGCAAAGGAATATGCTCCTGTTTTCCAGCGCGCACTTGCCGAAGGCTATAAAGCTGTTGCTCATGCAGGAGAAGACGTTGGTCCAGAATCAATCTGGGATTCTATCAACTATCTGCATGCACAGCGCATTGGTCACGGAGTTACTGCTTACCAGGACCCTGCCCTTATTGACGAACTTAAAAAGACACAGCTTCCTATTGAAATCTGTATTACATCAAATACATTTACAAAGAAAGTTGTTAAGATGGCACGCTACCATCCTGTACGCAAATACTACGACACAGGAATTATGGTTTGTATCAACACCGACGACCCTGTTTTCTTTAAGACAACAATGCTTGATGAACTTTGGATTTGTCACAAGAGCCTTAACTTTACAATGGACGAAATTAAAGAGCTTATTAAGAACAGTTATACTTCTTCGTTCATGAGTGATAAGGAAAAGAAGGCTGCACTTGCGGCTGTTGATAAAGCTTGGAAGGCATGACCAACTTAGAAAAATATTACAACAAATTCCACGAAGAAAACCGTCTCACGACTCGTCATGGGACGGTTGAATTTTTAACTACAATGCATTACATCGAGGAGGCCCTTCGACAGGCTCAGGGACCCCAGGCATCCGTGGTCACTGAGCAACAGTCTGGGGTCCCTGAGCTTGTCGAAGGGGTCGAAGGGCCAATAAAAATTGCCGACATTGGCGCTGGCACAGGCCGCTACAGTGTAGAACTCTGTCATCGTGGTTACGATGTTACTGCAGTGGAGCTGGTTCTTCACAATCTGGAAATCTTACGCAGCAAGCACGAGAATATAAAAACCTGGCAGGGCGATGCACGCGACCTTCATTTTCTGGAGGACGGAATTTTTGACATTACCCTGCTCTTTGGCCCGCTTTATCATCTTCATGGCGATAACGATAAATTAAAGGCACTGGCAGAGGCCCGTCGTATTACAAAAAATGGCGGCTATATTCTTGTTGCGTACGTCATGAATGATTACAGCGTAATTCAGTATTGTTTTAAAGATCATCACTGGAAGGAAGTTGCAGACAAAGGTGGACTTACAGGCGACTTTCACACAGTATGTACGGAAGATGATTTGTACGACTATGTGCGGCTGGAAGATATTGATAGATTAAATGCGGCCGCAGGTCTTGAACGCGTTAAAATAATTGCTGCGGATGGAGCTGCCGACTATATGCGTCGAGAACTCAACGAAATGTCAGAAGAAGAATTTAAAGCCTTTTGCCGCTACCAGCTTAGTGTATGCGAACGCCCAGAACTGTTGGGTGCTTCAAGCCATCTTGTAGACATTCTTAGGAATAAAATTTAATCACCTTATCCATAAAGGGGTCGTCGCGGCTTGTTACATAATCCTTGTAGTGTCTGAGACAGGAAAGATTTGAGAACATAAAAAAGAGGCCTGCAGGAGCAAAAAATAGACCGC
>JAFYDO010000041.1 GCA_017544745.1 Treponema sp.
CCGTAAATCTGACTTATACGGAGCTCTTCGTAATCAAGAGAGATTTTAAGATTAGTGATATCTGCAATTCCAAAGGCTTGTGAATAAACTATATTTTTACTGTCTGCAAAAAGGGAGCTTATGCTAAGTAAAAACAGACATGCAAACAAGATGAGTTTATTGCAAACAGGAAAAGGCTTTTTTTTGAACATATAATACCCGGCCCCCAATATATCATTTTCCCTACAAATTGTGTATACTCGTCTTATGAAGAACAAACAGAAAAACGAGCTTGCAGTCTGCGGCTTTGCAACCGTAAAAAAGCTTGAAAAAAATCATCCCGAAAAAATTATGCGTCTTTATTTTACAGAGGAAGTTGCACCCAAGTTTGGAGGACTTTGCAAAAAGCTTGCCAAACAGCACGGAATATATAATCAGAAGCCTGCTGCCGATCTTGAAAAACTTAGCGGTACGGTTCACCACCAGGGTGTAGTTGCAATGATAGAAGCGCCGCAGATTGAGCCTTTGGATTCTGATATAACCGACGGCTGGATTGAACGCGGTGAGGATGCAGTTCTTCTTGATCGTATTGGAAACGCTGCCAACTTTGGAGCAATTGTCCGCAGTGCAGCCTTTTTTGGAATTAAAAATATTATTATTCCGCTGGATGAAGCACAGACCAGCATTACCACAAGCAGCTATCGTGTAGCCGAAGGCGGTATGGAATATGTAAATATTTACAGTGTTCAGTCATCTGTAAGGCTTTTACAGGCGTTGTCCCAAAAAGTACTACGCGTTGGAACCGCACTTGAAGCCACAAATCCGGTTAGTTTTTTGAATAAGGCCGCTCATGCCACTCCCCGTAAACCAATTTTACTCATTCTTGGAAACGAAGAGCACGGCATAAGCGATGCAATCCGTAAAAACTGCGATGAACTGGTGCTCATTCCCTGGGCAGGAAAAACCGAAGGCAAAGAAAGCCTTGTTGATAGCCTTAACGTTGCCCAGGCAGCAAGCATCATTTTTTACGAAATGAAAAATTAAGTTTTGTCGTTAGGCTCATAATTCATTAAATACTCAGCTAAATTAAAAGGTTTTTCATCTTCTTTCTGCTGGCCAAAGCCTGGTGGCAGCTTCCACTTTTCTGTAGAAAGCAAAGGTGCACCGCGATAGTTTTCCCATCCATAATTCATTTCATCCGGAGAAAATAGAGCAATTATGTGGTGTGTCTCAGAATCTTCCAGCATGGTTCTGGCAAAGACTGTTCCAATTGCATCTTCAATTTGACGCGGGTCATCATTGCATTCCTGGAGGATTTCGTCCTTAATGTAATCTGACAAAACTGCCGGAAGAAATTCTGTTTCCATTTTATTATTGATAAGCCAGTTTTTGTAAATGTTATCTATTACAATTTCCTTAATCTGCTCGTGGGTATAATCTGGGATCTCAAAAACACGCAGGCGGCTTAAAAAAGGCTTTGGAATATTTTCCAGCGAGTTTGCTGTGAAGATGTAATTTACACCCGAAGCATCTATGTTTACTCCAAGAAAAGCGTCCATAAAATTACGTGCAGTGTTTTTTTCAAGCATTGCATAAAAAACATTTTCGGCACTGTATTGTCTGTCGGACTTTATCTTATCAAGCTCATCAAAATGAATCACCGGGTTTTTTATAGGGTTTCCTCCGTTTTTGGTCTGCATAGCTTCGGCAACTATTCCGATTTTAGAATGACTGAAACTAGGGTCACTTCCACTTAAGGTGAAGTCTGCAATACCGTTCCCCAAATCAACTTTTATAGGACGG
>JAFYDO010000274.1 GCA_017544745.1 Treponema sp.
AAAATACCTGGCAATGAACAGTCGTGATTTGCGAGAAGAAATTTTTAAGGCTGTTGAAGAAAATCCTGCGCTTGAGATTGTTGCCGATACTGAAAAAAAATCCAGAGCGATTCAAAAAGAATATTCGGGTGCAACCTCTGCAGCAGGCTCTGAAGCGTCAGATGCAAACCAGCGTGCACTTGAAGCACAGGCAGACCGTGGAGAAACATTGCAGCAGCATCTTATGGCTCAGCTGGACCTTATGAAAATCTCGCGCGATGAATATGAGGTTTGCCAAAAGCTCATTTACAATCTTGATGAAAACGGCTGCTATGGCTCAAGTCTTGCCCCGGAAACTTTGCTGGATAAAAGCCGACCGGCTCAAAACAAAAAAATGCTTGAACAATGTCTGGACCGGGTGCAGCGCATGGATCCGGTTGGAACCTGCTGCCGCACTCTGGAGGAAAGCCTGTTTGTTCAGGCAAAGATTGCAGGTGACGCACCATCGTTAGCGCTGTTTATTCTGGACGGACACCTGGAGCTTTTGTCGCCGCCCCAACCAGACCGTGTGCTTAAAAAGGTTCTTGAATTTCAAAAAAACTGGCACTCCAAAAAGTTTGCTCCGGAATTACCAATTGATAAAATTACGCTTGATGAAGATGCTGCAGAAGAAGCGGTTAAATATATTTTGACATTAAACCCGCGCCCTGCTGGTGAATATATTTCTGATACTTCAAAAGCTGATTTTTTCCGAGCGGATGTCGTACTTACTATTGAGCGGGTACCCGGTGCCATTCCAACCGACAATTTTGAAGATGGAATTGTTACCGGCGACAATACCTGCCATTTTCAGATTAAATATTCAGATGGCCAGCTTCCGCAAGTTCGTCTTGCAAAGAATATGAAATTTGATAAAAAACTTGTCCAGCAGGCGCAAACTTTTTTACAGCAGCTGCAATACAGGGAGTCCACACTGGCTCTACAGGGCTGCGCAATTGTTGCTGCACAAAAAAATTTTTTTCTGCACGGAAAGGGAAACCTTGCACCACTAACACGCCGCCAGATTGCTGCACAGATTGGAATCCATGAATCTACCGTCTCCAGAATGTCAGGCAAAAAATCAAACAAATATATTCAGACAGAATGGGGCCTTTTCCCGGCAGAATACTTTTTTGTTTCTGGAGTAAAAACTAACGCAGGCAGCACTGCCTCCGCAGAAAAAATCAAAACCCTCATCGGCGATATGATTGCTGCTTCCTCCGTCCCACTTTCCGACCAGGCACTCACCGACCGGCTCAACCAACAGGGAATAAAAATCTCGCGCCGTACCGTGAACAAATACAGAAACCAGCTTGGCGTAGAAAATTCGTACGAACAGAAAAAATAATTTTATTTCCGCTTCTCTTTCAACAAAAACTTTCTGGCTACAATAATCACGCCTTTTATAAACCACGGGCTAACTTCCCTGCCGGCCTTTTTTATCATTTCGCGGATTGGGATATTTTGAGGACAATGCTTTTCGCATTTGCCGCAACCAATACAAGCTGTAGAAAAAGCAGACTCCTTGCGTAAGCCAACTGTCTGAAAGTAATCGTACCAGCCGGAAAATCTGGATTCGGAATACATGCGGTTCCAGCCACGGAAAAGGCCAGGAATATCAATTCCTTTTGGACAAGGCATACAGTAGTTGCAGCCTGTACAGCCAACTTTTTCGGAGCGTTTGATTTCTGCAATTATCTGGTCTATGAAATCAAAATCTTCCTTTGTAAAATGCCCTGGAAGCGCGTTGTCTGCAATCCTGCAGTTTTCCTGAACCATCTCAATGCTGTTCATTCCCGAAAGTACACAGGTAATTTCACTTTGATTATAAAGCCAGCGGAAGCCCCACTCTGCCGCAGACCAGCCGTGTGCATTTGATGCAATTAATTTTTTTGCAGAATCCGGGAGCAGACCTACCAGCTTACCGCCACGCAATGGTTCCATTATCATAACAGGAATATCTTTTGCAGCTGCTGCCTTTACACCATCCTCACCTGCCTGAGAGACCTTATCAAGATAATTATATTGGACAAGACAAAAATCCCAGTCGTAATCGTCCAGAATCTTTTTGAACATTGTTGTGTTTCCGTGAAAAGAAAAACCAATGTTCTTAATCTGGCCGCTCGCTTTTTTCTGAGCAATCCATTCTTCAATTCCAAGTGCCTTTAGCCGCTCCCACTGAGAAAAATCGGTGAGCATATGCATAAGGTAATAATCAACATAATCTGTACGCAGACGCGATAGTTCTTCATTAAAATATTTATCTACCGCTGCCCTGTTTGAAACCAGATACTGAGGAAGCTTTGTTGCAATATTGATTTTTTGGCGCAGTCCGTTTCGTTCAAAGATTTCTCCAAGTGCCGCTTCGCTGCCAGTATAAAGATAGGCTGTATCAAAATAGTTTACGCCCGCCTCTATCGCCGCCAGGATTTCTTTTTCTGCCTTTGCTATGTCTATGCGTCCAGCCTTTGTGGTAAAACGCATACACCCAAACCCCAAAAGAGAAATGTCTTCGCCTTTCTTATTTTTTCTGTATTGCATGCTGCCACTATAGCATTTTTCATTTGTTTTTTCACCATTCTCGTGTTATCTTTATATGAGGAGAGAAAATCAAAATTAGGGCAAAAAACATGCCCGCAAGGAGAACATTATGGAAAAATCGATAAATGCGGTTGGATTTACATTGGAACAGAAACAGTCTGACATGATAGATTCAAAACTCAAAAGAATTGCTTATGCAGATGATCTTATTGTAAACCTTACTATGCGTATTAAGCACGACAAAGCTTATTCTGTAGAAACAACTGTAAACTTCCGCTGGGGTGCACAGGCTCATGTTTCTAACGAAGACTTTGACTTTGGTGCAGCACTCAACAAAAACATGGATATGCTGGACCAGAAGATTAATAAGGAAAAGGAAAAGAAGCAGGAGAAGTAAACTTGACACATATCCGCCTTATGTATAGTATATATGTATGGCGGAGAAAAAATTTACAGTTTTGGATTTGCTCGACCTGGAGCTTTCGGGTCACGATGCATTACAGCTAAAATGTATTGCAGGACGACGCGGACTTCCACGGGCAATTACAAATCCTGAAATAAACCGCCCGGGACTTGCACTCTCGGGTTTTTTTGAAAATTTTGCCGGTGATCGTGTTCAGCTTTTTGGTCGCGGCGAAACTGCCTATCTTTACAAACTTCATAAAGAAAAAAATTCCGAAACATTACGAAAATTCTTTGCTCCTGGCATTCCCTGTTGTGTTTTTACCTATAACAGTGAACCAACAGAAGAATTCCGCGAGCTTGCCGAAGAATACTGCTGCCCTGTTTTACAGACAGACCTTGCTTCTACAGAGTTTACCACCCGCCTTACCCGTGTTTTTTCCAATATTTTTGCGCCTCACAAAACCTTTCATGGTGTACTGGTAGAGGTTTATGGTATTGGAATCCTGCTTTCGGGTCACTCCGGTGTTGGTAAAAGTGAAACAGCACTTGAACTTGTAGAACGAGGACACCGTCTTGTTGCAGACGATATTATCGAAATCCGCTGTGTAAACGGAAACACAATTCTTGGACGCGGTGCAAACACTACAATCAGCCACCATATGGAAATCCGTGGTTTGGGCATTATCAACATTTCTCAGCTTTATGGTGTTGGTGCCATCCGTAACCAGAAGGAAGTTCAGCTCATTGTTCAGCTGGAGGACTGGGATTCTAACAAAGCCTATGACCGCCTTGGAACAGATCAGATCTACCAGGAGCTGCTT
>JAFYDO010000042.1 GCA_017544745.1 Treponema sp.
AGTCTAACCCAGCTTTTCTTATTTTCGCTGAATTGATTTCGGGTAGTTTTGACATAAACTACTTCTTATTTGTCTTGATTGTTTCCTTCCCTGATCTGTCAAAGAACCGTAAAAAGCCGCAAGAGTGTCTTGCGACGTGCGGTATTTAATATACTTCACCACGCAAAAAGTGTCAACACCTCAACACGTGAATTTGTGTTTTTTTTTGTTTTTTTTTTACGATACCTTATGCGAGTTCTACCAGTGCACGGCGGAATAAAAGGTCTTCGCGTTCCTTCTGGCTTTTGCCTGCAAAATCACTTTCGTTGGTAAGGACTTCTACCAGCTGTGCAATCTTTTGTTCAACAAGGCGCTTGTCATAACCCATACTTGCAAGAGAAGAAACAACATCGGCATAAGGACTGGCAGCGGCAACCCGCACAACCGAACCGCCTGCATTTTCAGAAAGCTTGAGTTTACCCTTTAATGTCAAAATCATTTTACCGGCAGTTTTCTTTCCAACCCCAGGAATCTTTTCAAGCATTTCAAGATCTCCGTTTTCAAGAATCTCCATAAGTCTTGAAGAAGAAACAGAGCTCATAATTTTTACAGCACCCTTTGGCCCCACTCCATCAACCTTAAGTAAATCAAGAAAAAGTGAGCGTTCATCAGCCGAAGCAAAACCATACAAGGTCATGAGCTGGTCTGTATGCTGCAGCCATGTAAAAACACGTGCTTCACTACCAACCGGAGGAAGCATATCAAGATTAGAATCTGGCACACACAAATCCCATTCAATACCATTTGTTTCAAGAAAAACCTGTTTTGGAAGCTTGGTTGTTATAATACCATTAAGTGAATTAAACATGATGTTATTATAGAAGAAAATAAAAAGATTTGCTATAATTATTGACATGAAGTTTATCTACCACTATGACATAGCGGCACTATTAATCTCTATAGTTATTCTTTGCAATGTTTTTTTCAAACAGAGAATTAAAACGCGTGTTTCAAAAAGTTTTAAAATCCTTGCAATTGACCTTTTTCTTTCAATCATTTTTGATATTCTAACTATTTTTTCAATTACATATTATACTTATTTTCCGGTCTGGCTAAATTACATACTCAACATCATCTGTCTGTTGACCTATAACCTTCTGCCAGTTTTTTATATTTCAAGTATTGTCTGCGCAACTACAGAAGAAGATGACCCTATTCTTAGAAAATCAAAAATCATCATTTCAGTTCCGACAATAATTGCAATACTTATGATAATCACTACTCCACTTACAAAAGGAGTTATTTATTTTGATGAAAAGGGTGTCTATCACGCAAACTGGATGATAGATGTTCTTGCGGGAATTGGTTTTGTTTATCTTATAATGGTTATAGTTCAGGGAATTAAAAAACGCAAATCAATCAGGTTTGAACAAACCGTAACCATTCTTGTTTATACACTATCTAACATAATTGCACTTATTATTGTTAACATCTGGACAAATGCACTCATCACACTTTTGTTTGCTTCTATTGCAGTACTTGTTACTTATCTTTCGCTAGATAATCCTTCGGAATACAAAGATCCTATTATGGATATTTACAACAAGAAGGCATTCCTTATTACTACCGCAGCCAAATTTACAGGCAATAAAAACTTTGTAATACTCGGAGTTCAGCTTGAAGGAATTACCTATCTGAATGAAACACTGGGCTACAACAATTTTAACAGAATGCTTGCACTGCTGGCAAAAAGACTCTGTGGTATATGCGGACGCAATAATTTATTTAGAATCTCAGGCAGTAAAATTGCAATTCTTATAAATTCAGAAGATAAGGATATTGATGATAAGCTTTTGGAGCTTCAGCTGCTTTTTTCTTCTACTACAAAATTCCGTGGTGTTGAATTTACTCCAAAGGTAAAGATGGCGCTCTTTCACTGTCCGCTTGCTGCTGATAATGCTGTAAAACTTAATGATCTTATTTTTGATACATTAAATTCTCCGGAAACAACAACAGGCACAATCATTGACGGCGATAAGAAAATGACTGAAAAGGCTCACCGTGAGCACGCACTTTCTGAACTGCTTAAACAAGCCCTTTCACAAAATCAGTTTGAAGTATTCTATCAGCCGATTTATTCTATAAAGGACAAACGCTTTACTACTGCAGAAGCGCTGGTTCGTCTTACTAATATGGAACTTGGATTTGTTTCTCCAGATGAATTTATTCCGGTTGCAGAAAAGAACGGTCTTATTCATATGATTGGAGAATTTGTTTTCCGTTCTGTTTGTAAATTTATTATCAACAATAAACTCTGGGAAAAAGGTATTGAATACATTCACGTAAACCTTTCTGTAATTCAGTGCATGCAGGAAAAGCTTTATGAACAGCTGCTTGGCATAATGGATTTTTACGGACTTGATTACAAATACATAGAGCTTGAAGTAACTGAAACTGCAGCTGTTGTTTCAAGCGACACACTCATGATAAACATGAAGCAGCTTATGGAAAAGAACATGAGCTTTGCTCTTGATGATTACGGCATGGGTTATTCAAACACAACAAGCATTTTGAAATATCCGTTCCATACAATCAAGCTGGATAAGTCTATTGTCTGGGCCGCCATGAAGGATGACAAAGCACGCAAGCTTTTACAGCATACAATTGCAATGTTCCGCGATATGGGAATTGAACTTGTTGCAGAAGGTGTTGAAACAAAAGAAATGGCTGCTATGCTTTCAAAAATGAAGTGTGATTATCTTCAGGGTTACTTCTACTCAAAACCGGTAAAGGCCGAAGAATTCTTAAAGCTTTTACAAGACTAACGGAGTGCTCCGCTAAAATGAATATGCGTGATTGCACCTGCAAGTGCATCCGCAGCATGATCGGGCTTTGGTTCAGTTTCAAGACCAAGCAGAAGCTTTACATAGCGTTCAACTAATTGTTTATCGGCAGATGTAGTGCCGGTTACCGCCTGCTTAATCTGATTAGGTGTATATTCTCCAAGCTTGATATTGTGTTGTGCAAGACAAAGCGTTACTACACCACGCGCTTCGCTAACACCCATAGCAGACTTTGCATTCTTAGCAAAATAAAGAGTTTCCATTCCAGCTTCGTCAGGACGGAATTCATCAATAACAGCGCACAGACGGTTATATATAGCTAACAGACGCTGCCCATGAGGCTCTTCGCTGCCGGTAGTGATGCAGCCGTAACTAACCATGCGGTATCTTCCGTTGCAAAAGTCCACTACCCCAAAACCGGTATTTGCAAGGCCGGGGTCAATTCCAAGCACGCGCCTAACCTGAGATTTTTTTGGAGAAATTGAAATCTGTTCGTTTCCCGGCAATGGAGAAAACTGAGCATTTTCATTTATCATATCTTTATTATACAAATGTTATTAATACATTTCCATAAAAAAATAAAAT
>JAFYDO010000275.1 GCA_017544745.1 Treponema sp.
GCAATTCTAAAAATAGGAAAAATTCTTTATATTCCCTCAAAATAGTCCGATAAAGAACTAATGAAAAAGAATTTGTTTAAATCAGCAGTAATTAGTCTCGCCATTATTTGTGCCGGCTGTTTTGTACCTGTTTTTGCACAGTCGGCTGCAGGAAATTCTGTAACAACACTTGAATCTACCAGCGAAATAAACTGGATCTCGAGGACCTTTACCTCTAATCTTACTCTCGATACAAAAAAAGCCGGGCTCGAAATGCCTTCCGGCAAGAAAAAGGCTTCTTCTATTATAAAGTCAAAAATGCCGCAGCTTATTCAGCCACCGCTGCTTTCTCTTTATGCAGATTCTTCCAACACTCTGGAAGACCTTGTAATTAATCAGGACATTACCCTTGATGATGTATATCAGTTTATTCTTAACGGCTACAAAACTCCGGACGTTTTTACACCGGATGCTTCAAGCATTTATTCTACAAACACCCTGAATGTAGATTTGCTTGGCCAGAAGCTTGTAAGACATTATTACGGCTACACACCGGAAGAACCAATTGATATTGTTCCTTCCCGCGCTTACTCTGGTATTATTATTGATGCACGCGGAAAGCTTCCTGTTCACGGAGAATTTGTAAAGGGCGACACAAATGCATGCTTCTTCCCTACTATCTGGGACGAAAACATGAACATTATCTACGAAAAAAATGAAGTTACTCCGGATATTGTACGTCAGAACGGTCTTGTTACCTATGATTATTCAAACAGCACCGAGCGTTATGCCTGGCGTGTTGGAAATGACCCGCTTTACATAAGGGCAACAGAAGTTTTTGGAATTAACCGCACAGACCCTGTAATTAAGCGCAGCGATGCACTCAAGATTCTTACAGTGCCTGAAAATATAAAGCTTTTGAACGAAGGAAAGGTTGTTATTCTTTTGGATCAGGATCAGCTTGTATACAATATTGCAACTGCCGAAAAAGACCGCACCTACTACGCAAAGTATGAAGCAGTTAAACAGTATTTCTACGAAAATGCAATTCCGGATGTTACCGTTACCGACAGTCTTGAAGGTATTCTTTTTGCAATTAATCTTAACTTCTATCCAGACTCCCCTGTTCTGCTCCCTGGCGAAAACGAAAGAGTTAAACAGATAGCAGAGCAGCTTAAAAAGCTTTTGGTAGATGACGGCTACACAATCTTAGTAGAAGGTCACACTGCTGACGTAGGTAAGCCTGTTGGACAGCTCAACCTTTCTATAGAGAGAACAAAAACTGTAATGGATGCACTTATTGACGAAGGCCTTGATAAATCACTGTTTACCTATAAGGCCTACGGCGGAACAATGCCAATTGCTTCGAACGATACAGAAGAAGGCCGTGCACAGAACAGGCGTGTATATATTACAGCCCGACCTCGTGCTACTTATATTCAGCGAGACTGGTAAACTTTTCCATCAGTCCGCTAATTGAATAGCCATGCTTTAGAGACGGGAACATTACAAAGTCCGGCTTAAAAGCAATTGCATACGGCTGAAGCATCTTAGTCTTCATTTCCTGACATTCATCTTCTATCTTAGACTTAATCTTTTTGTAGTTATCTACTGTAAGTCCCGGACTTATGATTGCAAATTTATCTCCATCAAAACGGGCGATAATATCGTTTGAACGGAAATGATGCTTTAAGATGTCGGCAAAGGTCTTTATTGCAAGGTCTCCCGCAGAAT
Source organism: Treponema sp. (assembly GCA_017544745.1). Next base: position 1,714 of record JAFYDO010000275.1, read on the forward strand.
GTCCAAATTCATCATTTATCTTATTAAGATTTTTAAGGTCAAAATAGAGGATGAGTCCGCTCTGAGCCATTGCCTGAGAATATTTAAGCGCAGTATCTCCAAGCTCCATAAAGCCCTTTTGATTTTTAAGACCTGTAAGATAGTCTATATGGGTTACTTCATTTATGATGTTGTAGCCTTCGGTTACTGCAACCTTTGTTTTAAGATGCATTGAATATTCAAAGCTTTCGTCAATCTGAATGGAAACAGCTTTTGAAATAAGGTCATAAACACTTGTATCAAAGTTTCCGCGCCTCATGAGCATATAGCCGTACTGAATCTTATTTCTGAACAGCGCAACTGCTACAAAGCCTTCTCCCGAAAAATTAAGATATCCTTCTGGAACAATTGCATCGTTAGGATTAAACTCTATGGCCTGTGTAAACTTATTAAGCTTTTCGGAAGTAGAATAATCAAAGCAGGTAACAAGTTTTGCTTTTTGCGGAAGATTAAAATATTCAAAAGGCTTTTTAAATTCGGCCGGCTGGTCATAAAGCACAACTGCGGCAGCCTGAATACCAAAAGCAGTTACCTGTTTTGTAATGCGATCTCCTACCTTTTCTAAAACAAGGTCGTCGCGGATATAAGCATCCATCTGCGCTGCCTGAAAAACCTGCTGGCGTTTATTAAACCATTCTGTAACAGTAAAACGGTCGTTACTGTCTGAGGAATGCAAAAGGTCAAAGGAAATACAGTCCTGCGGTTCAAACTGCTTTTTGCTGTTTTTGTTTTTTGCAGTAGATTCGCGGAGAATTGCTTTTGCCTGTATTGTCTGAACCTCCGGAACTTCTTCGCAGTTTATCTGATTTATAAGAGTTCTTGCAGCTGCATAACCCTGATAGTAAACCTGCTGGTTTATTGTTGTAAGAGTTGGGGTACAGAACGATGCTCTCTGCATGTCATCAAAACCGGTTATTACAATGTCTTCCGGTACTCGCAGATTTGCCCGCTGAGAACAGAAATCCATGCACGCAAAGGCAAGATCATCGTTCATTGCAATTACAGCATCAAAATTAAAGCGGTTTTTCTTTTTTGCATAATAGCTGCTCAAAAGACCGTAAGCCGATGCATAATGAAAATTACTTTTCCAAACCTCTATATTTGAAGATGGAATATTATTTTTTTTGAGTGCTTCTTTAATTGTTTCGGTACGCAGATTCATTTCTTTTGAATCGCTTTCTACACTCATAATGCCAAACTTTTTACAGCCCTGCTCCTTTACAAGATAATTAACCAGAGCTTCCATAGCCTTTTTTGCGTCACAGATGATTGACGGGATGCCCGGGATTGCGTGTGCAAGACTTACAATTTTAAGTGGTTTATAAGAACGGAGGTATGAAGTATAAGTAGACTTGGACATTCCGTGCAGCTGTGTGCCAGAAGAGATGATAATTCCGTCTACGTTCTTTTCGTTTATCTGGGAAGAAATTGCCAGAAACTGGTAGTCGTGTCCCGACGCTGTTGCATCCGGTTTGATTTTTCCAATCTGGTAAATGAGAAGCTCTACATTATGCTCCTTGCAGCAGGTTGTAATTCCACTGACAAGACACTCCGAATATTCAGAATTGAGATAGTCGGCAACAAATCCAATTCGTATTTTAGTACGTTTCATAATATATTTATTATAAGGGTAAAAGCGGGATTTGTCTATTTTTAATCCTTAATAATCTGTAAAGCCTTAGACTGGTATTCCGGGAGGAATTTTTTTACACCGCCGGATTCAAACTGAACCTGAATTACAAGCTCGCCTTCGTTATA
>JAFYDO010000043.1 GCA_017544745.1 Treponema sp.
AGTCTAACCCAGCTTTTCTTATTTTCGCTGAATTGATTTCGGGTAGTTTTGACATAAACTACTTCTTATTTGTCTTGATTGTTTCCTTCCCTGATCTGTCAAAGAACCGTAAAAAGCCGCAAGAGTGTCTTGCGACGTGCGAAAATTAATATATACCACCACGCAAAAAGTGTCAACACCTCAACACGTGAATTTGTGATTTTTTTTATTTTTTTTTGCGATACCTTATGCGAGTTCTACGGCCTTCTAATAGCAATCAGCGTAATATCATCGGCCTGTTTGTCTTCGGTTACCCAGGCGTAACGGGTTGTATTAGGGTCTTCGAGGGCACGCTGCTTTTCAAGATCGGTGCGATTTTGAGCGGCATCCTGTTCCTGACCTTTACCGGTGCGTCTGCGCTTTTTAGAAGACTTTTCGCCCTCTTCTGTTTCTGCAGGCTTTGGCATACAGTATTTAGAATACAGAACAAAATGCTTACGCAAGAATTCGTCAACAATCTTTTCAACTTCTATTTCGTCGTCGGCACGTACATCCGGAGCTTTGACCATACGGAAAACACGCTCAACTGCTGCAAGACCAATAATAGTTTCGTCAATTGTTCCTTCGCAGTCGCTAAAGTCAAATTCAAGAACTTCTGTCTGGTTAGGATTTTCCTGTTTGGTAAGAACATACTTCTTTCTGCTGCTGATTGCTTCTATTACATCGCGAACACGCTCAGCTCCAAACTGTTCCTTTTCATCAAGCACCTGGACAGATTTTGTTTCTTTACCTGTACGAGGGTCGGTTCTTACATCTTCCTGGACAGTCTGCTTTACAACATAATTTGAATCACGCACAAGACGCTCTGCTTCGTCAATACCGTCAGTATAAAGGTAAAGAACATCACCATGCTTGAGCGTAAGCTTTTCTACTTTGTAACCACCGCTTGTCATTTCTACCAAGTCTGTAGAAACACCGCCGGCCGTTGGAGTGTTAGAAAGAGTAATTTCGCGCAGCTGGCCTGTAGCTCCATCAAGAATATGAATCTTGTTATCACCGGCATTACAGATATTGAGCTCTCCGGTATCCTTGTTATAAAGGCTTATGTTAATGGTACTGAATTTTCCGCGTGTTCCCAAATCAAAAATAAAGTCGTTTACAGCAGAAACAAATTTCTTGAGGTTTACGCCCTGTTTGTTGTACTTCCAGTCGGAGAAATAATAGAAGTCTTTGAACTTGGTTGCAACAACAGAAACAAGAAGCGCTGCCGGTACACCGTGGCCCGAAATATCACACTTGATAAATACATACCAGCTGTCATCGAGTTTTCTGTAATCAAAGTAGTCTCCACTAACAGCAGAGTCGCCCTTGTAGAAGGCATACAGATCAAGCTTTTCTTCATTAAGTTTAACAATAGGAAGCTTGCGGCCGCCTTCTCCATCCATCAATGGAATAAAGCGTTCCTGAACTGCCTTACCGTCCAGCTGTAAGAATTCTTCGTAAGCGGCAAGACCTGCAGAAAGAGTCATCTTATTTACTACATCACCAAGGCGTCCAATTTCGTCCTTTGACTTAATGTCGATGTGCTTCTTTTCGAGCTTCTGGCGTTCGCGAACAGACTTGGTCATGAGTGTACCGACTTCTACAAGATGAGTCTCAAGCTTTTTGATTGGCTTAACAATAAGACTTGCAAGGAGCCATGCACCAAGAGCACCAAGAATAACGGCAGCTAAAGCAGACAGTGCACCGGTTATATAAATCTTACGAACTTCGGCACGCAGCTGGTCTACAAGGTCCTGAACACTAACCTCCATCAGAATTGCGCCATGAAGATAATTATCTGAATTTCCTGAGCGATACAAAACCGGACGATAGAAAAGATAATCGGTAATTTCACTTTCGAGCATATTATCTGTAAAGCCCGGATAAGATGAACTGTTCTGAGTAGCAATTGAAGTAAGAAGACTGTTCAATTCGTTACGAAGCTTTGTAGTTGTATCTGAAACAACTTGTCGTCTCAAATTGCTTTCTTCATCAGTTTTAAGAGCAAGCTCTGTATTTTCCTGAGAGAACAAGGTAATCTGCTTTGAAATGTCACTTGCCTGTGCAACAATCTTTTCATTTAATCCGTTAAAGCGTTTGAGGATTGCAAGAACATCTTCATCTATAATACGGGTCTCTCCGGCAACAACTCCATACTCACCGTAATTTACAACTTTTTGACTTATTGCAGGATCATTAGAAGCCCATACATAGCTGAGTTCACCAGCCTGTCCGTTAAGATTAATATAGTTTTCTTCCTCTGCAGCACTCGAGCCCTTTGTTCCCAAAATAGTAATATATTTTACTTCGGCCATGGCATCTTTTTGAGACGGGAGGGAACCAAGCTCAAGGTCGTTTTCGGTAGGCAGGAAGTTTTTTACACCCGAAGAAAGACTTTCCATAAGAACGTCAATTCGATTCTGAAGCGCAGTTACCAGGGTTTCTTCCTGTGTAGCAATCATGTTGTTTCCGTTTTGAATTGTAACGAAAAGAACAACGATAGCAACCAGTGCAATTGTAAAGGCAATAAGCTTGCCCCTTAAGCTTCTCTGTTTTTCTTTCTTTGTTTTGTTCTTGAGTGATGGCATAGTGTCTCCCGAAATAAGTGCCTTTATTTCCATTGAAATTAATTTTTTCTCTTTTCTGCGCTGAACTGCAAACACAATTACAGCCTGAACGCACGCAATTATAAACAGTGCAAGCAGGAACGAAAGCAGCGTTGCAATTGTGAGCGTAAATCTAACTGACTGTGTCACAGCCTTATATTTATTGCGGACTATGTAATCCGGCTGAATCTTTACTGTACCGTTCTGTAATATAGAAAGAATTTGACCGCTCATATAAAGTCCACGATCTGTATGAACCAGTCCTACCTTATAAAGTCCTTCATCCAGATCAATACCAATTTTTACTTCGGTAATCTTACTGTCAGAAGCTACCTTAAACTGCCCATCATCCTTTCTAAGTACAAGATCGTATGGAGCAACGCCATCGCGATCTATATATATAGTAGAAATTGTTCCTTCATAGGTAAATCCGCCACCAAAAATCTCCAGTTCCGGCTCTCCAAGCTCATTTAACTGCTGGCTTGCAGAAGAAATAAAGGTCTGCGGTCGGTATTTGTTCAATATAACAAGAATAGAACGGGCTTTACCAACGTTACCAACCTCGTCTATTGCATTTACAGAAAAACGGTATACACCATTTGCCTGATTATTATAATTGCGTGTCTTGAATCCCGACGTCTGAATATTTGCACGCAGAGTAATATCCTTTTGCAGCTCCTTCTGGTAGCGGTCATACAGAGTCTGAATCTCCTGCTCTACCCGGCTTTGACTGTACGAAATACGATGAGTTTTATTTTCTACGAGGGTCTTTGGAATTGCACCAAGGTAAACAAGCTCATAATTGTAGCCTGCAACATCTACATCTTTGGAAGCTTCCCAGTTGAATGCAAGCGTATTTGAATCTGCAAAGCCGTATTTATCCAGTGCAGGAACAAGAGGCTCCGGTGGTTCAGGAGGTGTAAGGTCGCGGTGGTAGCTTATCTTTGCAGGCTCTGACCAGTTGCCCGCCTTATCCTGAACACGTACAAGCAGGTTGTAGATTCCATCGTCATCTGCCTGTACATTTATTGTCTTTATATTTGTAAAGTTTTGAACTCGTGCCTGCGGAGTCTGAACATTGTTCTTGCCCCAGGTGTACGAGTAGCCGTTTATGCCCGAAGAATCATCCGGGAATCCAATTTGAATATATACATTCTTATCGCGGCTGCGTTTTCCTTCGCGGAAAGAAGAAGCGGTAAGGCGCGGTGGAGAAACTGTTGTATCTGGCAAAAGGATTGCAAGGTTGTTGGAATTCTTTGTATTCTGCTGCCATACAAAATTTAGCTGACCTCCAGAACTGCCTGCACCTCCTCCAATTACGAGCGCATTAGCAAACATATTGGAATAAGAATTTTCTACAAGGGTAACACTCTCCCAGTCGTTACCTGCTTTTTCGGCCATATAAACCGCTTCGCTACCGGTACGTGTATCAAACCAAAGAACATAAAGGTGACCCC
>JAFYDO010000276.1 GCA_017544745.1 Treponema sp.
ATGCCAAGAACCTTGCCTATTTCCTTATAGTTTAAGTCACCATATTCTTTGAGAATAAGAACTTCGCGCAGGTTCTTCGGAAGCTTGTTTAAGGCTTCCTTTGCTTTTTTCATTGCATCCGCTTTAAGCAAATCTACTTCGCCGGATTCTGACTTACGGTGATCTTCGTATAAAACCTTTTCGTAAGCCTTGCGCTCCCTGTCCTTGCGTTTTACATAATTAAGGGAAGCGTTTTTCACAACCCTGATGAGCCAGTATTTGCAATCATTCAAGGAAGGAAAAACCAGGCATTTTTCATTTGCCTTAATCAACGAGTCATGAACCAGATCTTCTGCGGCTTCTTCATCATTTACAATTCTGTATGATATTTTGAAGAGCATCTGCATGCAAGCGTCATAAATCGTCTTAAAGTCAGCTGGATTCCCGGCATTTATAGCCACCTGAATCTCATTCTGACCGTCTGCTATATTATCAAACACATCATTCTCCAAAAAGTTACACTCTCTACTTATATTTTAACCCATTTTTAGGGAAAAATCTATCCACGCGACCAAACCGGGCCATTTGGTGTATCTGTAACAACAATTCCGCGCTTTGTAAGGATATCGCGAATCTCATCTGCACGTGCAAAGTTTTTATCCTTCTTTGCCTGGGTGCGTTCTGCAACAAGTGCATCAATTTCTGCAGCCTCAGGATCTCCTGCGTGAGCGTTTGCAGCAGCGTTTTCCTGCTTTTCTAGCTCGTCAAAACCGCCCTTAATAACGTCCAGGCTCAAAACGCTGTCCATCTTTAAGATTGCAGCAAGAGAAACACTGGCTTTTGTTGTACCCTTACCTGCGGCTTCTTTCTGGATAGCAGCCATAGCAACAGGAGTAGCAAGATCGTTTTCAAGGCCTTCGCGGAATTTTGCAAGGTTTTCTGTTTCGCAGTCTATACCTGTAAGAACTTTTGCAAAGTTTTCTTTTGTAAGGCCAAGATTTTCTTCTTTGTTTGCACGGTCAATCAGCTTTGCAACACGCTGGTTCAAAGCTGCACGACCATTTTTAGCACTTGCAAGAGCATCAAGGCTAAATACAAGCTGCCTGCGGTAGTGGCCGCCCAAAAGGAAGAAACGGTAATCAAGCGGTTCAAAGCCCTTGTCTTTAAGGGAATAGCCTTTTTCCGGAGGCAGTGTTGTTTGCAGCGTAATAAAGTTTCCTGCAGATTTACTCATCTTACCGCCTTCAATAATAAGGAACTCGTTATGCATCCAGTAGTTTACCCATGGACCTTTAGCGCGTTCAGCTTCGTCAAAGCTTCCTTCACTCTGAGCAATTTCGTTTGTATGATGAACAGGTACGTGATCTATACCGCCTGTGTGAATGTCAAAATGCTTGCCAAGATACTTCATGCTCATTGCAGAACATTCAATATGCCAGCCAGGATATCCGCGACCCCAGGGACTGTCCCAGGTCATAGCCTGATCTTCAAACTTAGATTTTGTAAACCAGAGTACAAAGTCACCAGGATTGCGTTTGTTTTCATCGATAACAACAACCTTACGTTTACCGGCGCCTGCTTTAAGTTCATCAAGATTCAGGTTTGCAAGCTTTCCGTAATCAGGATAAGTAGAAATATCGTAATAAAGATTTCCACCTGCCATGTAAGTGTGACCATTTGCTTCAATCTTTTTAATAAGCTCAATCATGTCGTCAATGTGTTCGGTAGCACGGCAGATTACATCAGGGTGGCGGATATTCATGGCATCAATGTCTTTCATAAAAGCATCTGTGTAAAAGTTTGCTACTTCAAGAACACTCTGGTGGCGCTCTGCAGCAGACTTTTTCATCTTATCTTCGCCGTTGTCGCCGTCATCTGTAAGGTGGCCAACGTCTGTAATATTCATTACATGCTTGATTTTGTAGCCAAGCAGGGTGAGAGTCTTGTCCAGAACATCAAGGAATACATAGGCGCGCAGGTTTCCGATATGCGCATAGTTATAAACAGTAGGACCACAGCCATAAAAACCAACCTGACCTTCTACCAGCGGCTTAAACTCCTGCATTTTGTGTCCCATTGTGTTATATAATTTTAATCCCATATTTTACCTCTTCGTCATCCCGAATATAATAACGTCATCCCGAATTTATTTCGGGATCTCATAAAAATAATAACGTAGATGCTGAAACAAGTTCAGCATGACACAATTATACAGTTTTGAGGCTTCTTGAACAACAACCCTTCGACAAGCTCAGGGACCACGCATACAGGCTCAGGGACCACACATACAGGCTCAGGGACCGCGCATACGTAACAATGACAAAATTGAGGTAAAATGCTATAATGCAAGCGTGGCAGATTACGAAAAGATCATACAGATATTAAAAAATCACGACGCATTCAAGGGAGAGATAAAGGAAAATGAGCCTCTGGCTCCAAAAACCACATTTAAGGTTGGCGGGTCTGCAGAACTTTTTATTGCTCCACAAAATTATTATTCTTTTCAGATTGCCATAGACGCTCTTTTACAAAATAAAACCCGCTTTTTTATAATGGGCGGCGGTTCAAACATAGTTTTTAATGACCAGGGCTTTAAGGGAGCCGTTATTTCTACCACAAGCTTTAGCGATGCGGCCTACTACCCGCCTTCAAACATTTCTCCCCAGTTTGGCAAAATTAAACTGGAAAAAAATCAGACTCTTATTACCTGCTTTTGCGGAACCCCAATGGCAGCTTTGGTAAAATTCTGCACAGAAAACTCCATAAGCGGTGTTGAAGAATTTGCAGGTCTCCCGGGCTCTGTTGGCGGTGCTGTATATATGAATGCCCGCTGCTTTGATAAATCTATTTCGGATATCATCTTTTCTGTAAGCTACATGAATATTGACCGCAAAGAGGGAAAAACAAGCCTTGAACAGGAGCTTTTTAACGCAGCAGACTGGGACTACAAAAAATCTCCTTACCAGAGCCCCGATAAGTTTATAACTACTGCGACCTTCCTGCTTACACAAAAAAATGTTTCAGAACAGCCTCAGATTCAATCAGAATGCAAAAAATACATAGCAGAACGTGTAAACAAGGGACATTTTAAGTTTCCCAGTGCAGGCAGTGTTTTTAAGAACAACAGAGACTTTGGCATGCCAAGCGGCAAGATAATAGATGAAGCAGGCTTACGCGGCTACACCATTGGCGGTGCAAAAGTAGCAGATTTTCATGGAAATTTCATCATAAATACAGGAAATGCAAAAGCTTCAGAGATTAAACAGCTTGTAGAATATGTACAGCAAAAGGTCCAGGAAAAATTTGGTTTTAAACTTGAGCCGGAGATAATTTTTGTCGAAAATTAACTAGACAAATTCGATTTGTAAAATTATACTTATATAATAACATTTTTAGGTGAATAATATGTTACAATTGCAGATATCTACATTTAAGCAGGGATCATACATGGTAGTAGAAGGCAAGGCCGACAGCGACCGCTTCTATATTATCCAGAAGGGTATGGTTCAGTGTTTTAAATCCTCTGGCTCAGGTATTCAGCCGTTTAAGCTTGGACCTGGAGACTTTGTTGGTGTAGTACCTTGCATGGCTTCGCATCTTCAGATTGAAACTGCAATTGCAATTACCGATGTTCAGGCTATTGCCGTTCGCAAGGAACAGTATCCTGAGCTCATTGTTAAGAATACACCGGTTGCTTTAAAAATAATTAAAACCTTTGCTGCACGCATGCGTCAGATGAACGAAATGCTTACAAAAGCAACACTCAATACTGTAGTTTCTGATTCTGCAGAACAGATTCTGCGTGTTGCACAGTTCTACGAAAAAGCAAGCCGCAACAACATTGCTGTATATGCATACTATCAGTATTTAAAGACCAAGCCGGAAGGTCAGGTTGCAGAAATTGCAAAGCAGAAGTTTGTTGCCCTTAAAACACGCACCCGTGCTCCTTATTTTGAACCTTCAAAAGAACTTAGCCGCGAATATCCTCAGGATACAATGATATTCTCAGAGGCCCAGAGCGGTTCAGATATGTTTATTATCCAAAGCGGAGAAGTAACAATCTCCAAGGTTGTAGACGGAAACGAAGTTACACTTGCCCTGCTCCACAAAGGAGATATGTTTGGCGAAATGGCCCTGCTCGAAAACAAACCTCGTTCAGCAAATGCCATTGCTCACTCAGACTGCCGCCTTATGGTTGTAAACCACGAAAACTTTAACCAGATGGTAACAACCCAGCC
>JAFYDO010000044.1 GCA_017544745.1 Treponema sp.
CCGGCGGTTTTGGCCCCCGTTTTGTGACTGGGAGCCAGTCTTATGTATTAATAATGCGTTTGCCAACTATTGATAATAAAAAAATGTATGGTATAATAAAATATTACAGGAGTCCGTATTAATGGAAGAAGCAGAATTAGACCCGGAGATTGCCGCACTTCTTGCAGGCACACCATCAAGCAGCTCGAGCGATGTTGAATCTTCAATCTCTATCGAAGACATAGATAAAATGCCGTCTGCGGCAAATAGTTTTGATATGAGCCTGTCCTCCAGCACAACTACTCATGTTGGCAACGGCGGTGGCATTCATGAAGTAAACCTTAGTCTTAAGGAATTTGCTCCTCTGGAAAAACTTAAGAATGATGCTTCAAGTGGTGTTTATGATGATCCAAAATACTACAAGACTGCCCTTACAAACGAAAATCAGTCGGCTCAGCGTGTACATCAGATTCTTTCTAAATATCTTACCTGCCAGGACCCTAAGGACCGTGCCGTTTACCGTCAGCAGATTGTAACCTGCTACTGGGAACTTTTGCGCGGAATGGCTCCAAAAATGGCCGATTTAAGTCTTCCTATGCCAAAGCGTATGCTCATGAGATTTGGCGTTCTGCTTCCTTCTCTTTTTAAAGCTGAACAGAAGGACTTTTTCTCGCGAATAATTTACGAAAATAAAACCGGGGAACCAATTCTTTATGTTGATGAATGGTTTAAGGAAATTGCTTCGGGCCGAATGAAGAATTCCATGACCGATGAAAAGAAGACTCCGCAGCGAAACCTTTCTCCGGAACAGGCCGCAAGTGCAGAACAGGCTCGTCTTATGCAGCTACAGTCAAAGAACTCAGGAAAACTCCAGAGTTCTGAAAATGTTCTGAACATAAAAGAAAATGAACGCTCCATGCTTGAGGTTGAGCTTAAGGGACGAATTGAATCTCTTTGCCAGCACAGCCCTATTATGGGAATGGAGCCTCACACACAGGGACTTTCCGAAGGTCAGCGCAAGCTCTTTTCTGAAATTACCGATATTCTTCACCGTCTTTCTAAAAACGACAAGGAGCTTTCTAAGGCTCTGGCAGAGTTCCAGGAAGCAAAGGGTATTTACGATACTGTTCAGAACAAAATTGCAGATGCCGGCCCTGTTGTTCAGATTGATACAAGTGCAATCAATACAGAATTTGACACTATACGCCAGATGGCAAAGATGACTATTGGTCGCCGTGGTAACCAGTTCCCAATGTTTACGCGTGAATTCTACCACTGTACCGAAAACGGAACCGGAACCCGCGAAAACGTAATTGAAGTTTTGCGCTGGATAGAATCTATTGACCCGGGTGTATTCTGCCGTATTCACAAAAATATTCCTAACCGAATTGTTCCTTATGTATGTCTTGTTCCAACTTATGGAGACAGAGGCTTTTGCTGGGAACCGTTTGACCGCTACAACCGTGTAACCAGCCGCGGACGTATTGTTGTTCCAATGTACCCTAAGGATCTGCGCATTGCAGTTCTTACCGCTGTTGCCGATTTGCGCTGGCAGGTTGCAAAGGAAAAGGCTTCTTACTACTGGATGGAAGAAGGTCTTACCGGCCAGTACTACCAGCACTTTGACCAGATGAAGCTCAAGGGTGATGTAAAGGAATTCTTTATAGAAGATTACATTCTGTGGATGACAAAGGAAAGTACCGGTGTACAGCGTCTTGAAAAGGACGTACGCGGAATCTTCTGGCGCAACATGCCGTTCCCAAAAGAGCTTAAAGAAGAATTACGCAAACGCTCTCTGGTTTATGATGAGCTTTGTAAGAAAGATGCCAACCGCGAGATGTCAGACGGATATTGATTCAAGCCTGCGGCTTGAATCGTCGAGTATTTTGCTTGCTCGCAACAGGCTCGCATTTTTTGCTACGCAAAAAACCGCAAAAACTCGCAGGTGGGGTCCCTGAGGCTCTCGAAGGGCCTTTTTCATTCCCCACTCAATGCAATTACCGGGTCTAATTTAGCCGCCCTGCTTGCCGGGTTCAAACCAAAGAAAATTCCAACAAACACGCTGAACACAAATGCAATAAAACAGGCGTTTGTGTTTATTACATAGGCAATCTTCTGCACATATTCCACCGCAAAGCTCAAAAGAATGCCTGTAATTATTCCAAAAAATCCACCAATTAAAGTGATACTGGCCGATTCTACAAGGAACTGCTGTTTAATATCGCGGGGACTTGCACCAAGGGCTTTTCTAATTCCAATTTCCTGTTTGCGTTCGGTTACGGTAACAATCATGATGTTCATAATTCCAATGCCACCAACAAGGAGCGAAATGGCTGCAATGGCGCTAAGCATGGTAGTAAGTGTAGAAGTGATTTTACTTATCTGATCCAGCATAGTCTGCATGCTTGTAACATTTACCGAAGTATCCGTTCCTGTAAGGCTTGTGCAGTACTCCTTGATTTTTGTTACGACAGAAGAAGCTTTATCTTCGGAAGTAACCTGTACCACAACCTGGGCAGCCTGAGCATTTGGCATAATCTTTTTGGTGTAAAAGCCTTTTGGAATAAAGGCAGCACCATTTTCCATTCCCATAGTCTGATCTTTTAACACACCAATTATTTCAAAACTAAAAGAGACGCGGTTTACTACAATAAGGATTTTTTTACCCAGGGCATCGCCAGCCGGAAAATAATTGATTGCCGTGTCATGATTCAAAATGATTTTCTGGGTTCCTTCTTCGTTGTCTGTTACATTAAAAAAGCGTCCACCTTCTTCAAGCTCAAGGTTATAGGCTTCCAGATAACCGGTCTCAATTGCAGAGCAGTTTACAGAACCCGAAGTTTCGCCATAAGTTAAAGTTGCACTAAGAGAATTTTTGTACCAGATTTCTTTTATGTTTTCTACATTATCAAAAAGGTTATTGCGAAAGGTTTCGTTAAAGGTAAGGCTCACTGCATTTCTGCCCCGGAACATTCCACCCGAAGAAACGCTTACCATATCAAGGCCGGTTGAACCAAAAGAATCAGAAACCTGTTTTGTAGAGCTGGACCCAATACTTGTAATTACAATTACCGACGCAACACCAATGATAACGCCCAGAAGCGAAAGAAAAGTTCTTGTCTTGTTGCGCCTAAAGTTATTAAGCGCATTTATAAAATCTTCCCACATAATTACTCCAAAAAAATGTGTCATTGTCGGGCTTGACCCGACAATCTCTTATTAAGCGAGATTCCCGGGTCAAGCCCGGGAATGACAGGTTGTTGTCATTCCTCTACTATCCTACCATCCAATATTCTTATACATCTTTCCGTCGAAGAACCAATGCCGGGGTCGTGCGTAACAATGATAATTGTTGTGCTCTGCTCCCTGTTGATTCTGCCAAACATTTCCATAACCTGTTTTCCGGTTGTTGAATCCAAAGCTCCGGTCGGTTCATCGGCAAGCAGAATTTTTGGTCTGGTAATCATTGCACGGGCAATTGCAACACGCTGCTTTTGTCCGCCCGACAATTCGTGAGGTCTGTGCTTAAGGCGTTCTTCCAAACCAACAGCCTGCAACGCCTGCTTTGCACGCTCTACCCTCTCGCTGTGTTCTACCCGCGCATACTTAAGCGGCAACATTACATTTTCCAGAACGTTCATGGAAGGAATAAGATGGTACTGCTGGAATACAAAACCTACTGTCTGATTCCTCAATACGGCAAGTTCCTTTTCGTTCATTTTTGCAGTTTCGCGTCCGTTAATTTCTACAATGCCCGAAGTTGGACGGTCCAGACAACCAATCATATTCATACAGGTAGACTTTCCCGAACCCGAAGGCCCCATGATTGAAAGAAATTCTCCCTGTTTAATTTCAAAGGAAATTCCTGCCAGTGC
>JAFYDO010000277.1 GCA_017544745.1 Treponema sp.
ACAATCTACGGCTTTTTGCTCATGCAGTCAATGAACGGTTCAGATAAGAACCCTGGCTTCCTTCTTGGACTTGGTATTGCTTCTGGTCTTGCAATGTGTTTCTCTGCTATTGCTCAGGGAAAAGCAGGTGCTGCCGGTTCAGATGCACTTGGAGAAACAGGAAAAGGTTTTGCTCAGTACATCATGGTAGTCGGACTCTGTGAGACTGTCGCTTTGTTTGCGATGGTATTCAGTATGATTGTTTGCTAAGACTAATTAATGACAAAAAAAGTCTATCTGGGTGGGAAAGGACTTACTAAAAGAATATCAATCGGTGGAGATTCACAGGTGTCTGTACAGACAATGTGGAAGGAGCCGATTGATGACCTTTCTTCTAACCCAAAAAAATTAGAAGGAATACTCGAAGAAATGTCGCAGTTAAGTATGCTTGGCTGCGATATTATTCGTTTTGCGGTTCCGGATTTGGCAAGCGCTCAAGGCTTATGTGCACTTGCTCAAAAATCTGCTATGCCGCTTGTGGCAGATATTCATTTTGACTATAAGCTTGCGTTGGAATGTCTTAAAGGGAACGTTGCAGCAATTAGAATAAATCCTGGGAATATTGGCTCAGAAGAAAATACCCGTACCGTTATAGAAGCCTGCCGTGACCAGGGAGTTCCTATCCGAATAGGTATAAACAGCGGAAGCCTTCCAAAGGATTTACAGGAAGAGATTGCCGCCGGTAAAATAACCCGAGCCCAGGGCCTTTGCGAAACTGCCGCCAGCGAAGCTGCAATCTTTGAAAAATACAATTTTGATCAGTATGTAGTTAGCATGAAGTCTTCAGATGTTAACGAAACTATACAGTGTAATACTTTTTATAGCCAGAAATATAATAATCCGCTTCATCTTGGAGTAACAGAAGCTGGCCCTCTCATTGGCGGTATAGTAAAATCAAGTATTGCCTTTAATACGCTGCTTACTCAAGGCATTGGAGATACAATAAGAGTCAGTCTTTCATCAAGCCCTGAAAATGAAGTTATTGCCGGAATAAACATCTTAAAGGAATGCGGAAAACGCCCTCGTGGTGTAAATCTTGTTTCATGCCCGCGTTGTGGACGTATTGGTTTTGATGTTCACAGCTTTGTAGACCGCTGGCAGAAAAGACTTTTGGCAATGGATAAAAATATAACTGTTGCAGTAATGGGCTGCGTTGTAAATGGTCCAGGAGAAGGAAAGCATGCAGACCTTGGAATAACGGGTACTGCAGATAAAGTAATAATTTTTAAAAAAGGCAAAATAGTGCAAACGGTTGACGCAAAATATGCCGATAAAGTATTTGAGGAAGAATTGTTATCATTATGAAACGAATAGTATTAGTAATCATTACCTTACTCGCAAGTACCGGCCTTTGGGCTCAGAACAGCCTTAATTCACAGGCTAACATAGCCTACAGAAATGCCAAAAACGCCTTTGAAAACATGGAATATGGAAAAGCCTTAAAATACGCAGAAGATGCTATTTTAATGCGAAAAGAACAGGTTGCAAAGGATTACAATACTATTCAGATAAGTCTTGCTGCCCGGGATGTAAAAAGAGCAGGTGACAATATAAACAGCATTATTCCGGTTCTTACAGAACG
>JAFYDO010000045.1 GCA_017544745.1 Treponema sp.
ATCTTTGGCGGAATCTTCTGCTTCTTCAACGCCTTTAGTTCTTTACAGGGAGCCATCCTCCGAAGCTACGGCTACACAAGCGAAGCAATGATCGTTTCAATAATTGGAAACGTTGTAAACGTTATTGGAAACGCCCTATCGCTTTATGGCTGGTTCGGCCTTCCAATCCTCGGCGTTCCTGGTGTTGCCTGTGCAAGCGGAATGTCCATGCTCGTTTCATCCATCCTGCTTGCAATAATTATCCGCCGCAAAAAGGACGTTGCCTTCGAGCTCAAAGGCCTCTTCAAAGTTCCAAAACAGGTTTACCGCCTTATCCTTTCTGTAGGTGTTCCAACCGCCGGCGAAAGCCTTTCTTACAACATAAGCCAGATTGTTATTATGGCAATGATTTCGACTCTTGGAACAAACGCTATGTCGGCCCAGGTCTACACAATGACAATCGTACGATTTGTTTTCATCATGGCAATGGCAATCGGTCAGGCTTCTCAAATTAAAACAGGCTATTACGTTGGCGCCAAGCAAAGCGACATCGCTTACAAAAAGATTTTCAAATATCAGCTTGTAGCAACCGTCTGCTCAATGGTAATGATTCTTGTCGTCAACCTTGCAAAAGCCCCGATTATACGCATATTTACAGACATAGACGAGGTCTTTTCTTACGTCAGCACACTTTTGATTTTCTCAACTTACATAGAATTTGGCCGCTCGCTCAACCTCATTTACGTAGGTGCCCTCAAAGGTTCCGGCGATGTTAAATTCCCAGTCCTCTACGGAATTGCCTCAATGTGGGGCATCATGGTTTTAGGCAGCTACATTTTGGGAATTAAACTGGGACTTGGTCTTGTTGGCTTCTGGCTTGGAATTGGAACCGACGAAACAACCCGCGGAATTGCCATGCTCATTCGCTGGAAGAGCAAGAGATGGCAAAAGCACGCATTAGTTTAATAAATATTCAATCGTAAGGCAGGCTGTTGCTCGGGACAAGACCTGCTTTTCTTTTTCTATCTGGGCATTGGAACGTTCAATTTTGGCCGAAAGAACATCTGTCTCAGAGCCATAGCCCGATTCATACATCTGCTGCTTCTGTGCAATTTTGGAATCTGCAGATTCAATTTTCAAATCCTGATATTCAATTTTCATTGTACAAACCTGAGCGTTATTCCACTGCTCGTTAAAGGTTTTGCTCAGTGTAGAACGGGCATCTTCCTTGTTTATCTGTGCAGTTTCAACCTCACTCATTTTTCTGGAAACATCACGAAGTTTATTTCCGCCATCCCAGATTGTTGCCTTTATTCCTATAGAAATATTTACAGAATAATCATCCTTGCGGCGCCAGTTAGGCTCAACTAACGGAACTCTTGAACCCGAATAACCGCTTGTAAGCTGGAGCGCAAAATCGGGCTTCCAGTTTTCGTAACCGCGTGCAATTTTTTCTACAGTTTTACTAACCTCTTCCAGCTGGGTAAGCATTTTGATTGATGACTGATTTCCTGACAAGACCTGGTTTTCCAAAAGCTCTGCATCCTGTGTCAAAAGTTCATCAAAGGACAGCTCAAGCTCGGGTACAAATGCATAATCAATATTTTCAAAAGCAAGAGAACTAATTCCTGTTGTACGCGCAATTTCCAAAAGCTGATTTGTCATCTGTTCCTTAAGATCCTGCTTTGCAATTTCCAGCTCCTTTGCCTGAATCTTTGCGTCCACAACATCCTGATGAAGCAGCATTCCCGATTTTTCTGCGGCCTCACTAACCTGCACCATTCGGTCTGTATAAGTCTGTTCTTCATCAAGAATCTCAAGAATCTTATTTAAATAATAAAGACTAAGCAATCTGGTTTTAAGCTCTGTTTCCAGCTGGCCACTCTGCTGATCTATCTGAGTCTGTTTAATCTGCGAAATCTGATTATAAAGCTTGATGGAGTTTGGAATCTTTCCCCAGGTAAAAAGCGGCTGCAAAAGACTAAGCTCAAAATTGTAAAGGGTTTTTTCCATGCCTTCATAAACCTTTATATATTGACCTCTTGGTGCAGTCTGTCCGTTTGCTCCCAATTGCAGCGAATTGATTATTTCATCTGTGTTTATATAAATTGAACCAACCGGTGGCTTAACCATATAAGTACCGCTTGCCTGTAAATCTACTGTAGGACCAAGACCTGCCTTTGCATCCTTTACATCTAAAAGACTACGTCGGTATTCTTCCTGCAGTTTTAAGAGCTCAGGATTATTCTGCTGCATCTGAGTCAAAAGATTTTCAAAGGTATAGGTTTGGGCATAAATGCTGCCGCACAAAAATGAAAAACCTATAACCCAAAAAAGCTGTTTTATTTTCATCCGCAAATTCCCGTTTTATTTATAAACCGCCTAAAGCTTGAACGAATAACTTCTGGTATCGCTGCGCAATTCTTTTGGGCTTCCAATTTCTGCTCCGTTTTCTGTATAAAACTGAACTTCAATCGTTGTAAATCTTCCCGTATAGGAATTGTCAATTACATAAAAGCCTGATCCAAGTCCGCTAAAATTTCCGTGGGATTGAGTTCCGCTGTTGCCTAAAGCTTGCGCTGATGTAGTTGTTTCTCCACAGTCAATTGAAAAGCTTCCGTCACTAGCCTTTGCCTTCATCCTGATAATTTTTCCGTCGTATGAATCAGTGTTGTCGCCGTAAGTTCCATTCACAGTCGGCACGCTTATTCTTGTTGCCTTGCCGTAAAGCGAAATTGTATAAGCAGAATTCTGCACATTTTTTTTGATTTGGAAATTGTCGCTCAGGAACGAATAATCTCCTGTAGCGGTGTTGTTTGCGCAGGCCTTCCAGGTAATCTGATCTGCACTTTGAAAATATGTAATTGTAATTTCCGGAGTATTTTCGTTTCCGGCCTCTTTATCTGCAGCATTCTTCCAGCGCGGGTAACTTATGTTTATAACACCGTTTCCGCTTATAGCCTGTTCATAAACCCTTGGTGCAGCCTCTGTAAGTGTATCTGTATTTTGCGGTACACTCACTGTTACCAAAACATTTTCGTTAGTAAGATTTGCTGTTGAGGCATCATAAATATTTATGTTTAAACTTGTGGTTTTCTTTATTGCAGTAAGCTCTGCATAAACTGTATCGCTTGTGCTGTCAGAGGTGATCACAGTTTCGTCCTTAGTAAGCCCGTAATTTTCGTGATAATACAAAAGATAGATTGTCGTAAAATCGGCGTCTTTGCCAAAGTCCGGCTTGCCTTCCTTCCAGACAATTTTTGAAATTGTAAAATTTCCGTTGTTGTCGGTAGA
>JAFYDO010000278.1 GCA_017544745.1 Treponema sp.
GGACTGTCGGGAGCTCCGTGGTTATTTTTTCTTACTGAAGATCTTGTAATTAATCCAAGGGAAAATATTATCCTGACTTTCGAGACAGGTCAACCATTCTGTACTTACGGTATTTGAACCCAAAGAATCAAATACTGCTGTAAAAGCGTTGATTGAAAGCTTAAAGCGTTCTTCTGCAAAATCGGCGTAGTCATCTTCTTCAATCATTTTTGCAAGTGAACTGGCCTGTGCAAGTAAAAGCTCTACAGAACCAATATTCAAAAGTCTTGTTTTAAGACCTGTATCGCTTGGGAAACGCTCTGCAAGGTCAATCATACGTTCGGTTGCTTTGCGTACATAGCGCATCATCCAGCAGTTCTTGCTGCTCAAAAGATTTTCTCCGTAGCCCTGTCCTGCCCCGGAAGAATAATAAGGTTCTATTTTTTCAAGATTAAACTGATTGCTTACCATGTCCTTACAAAGCGAAAGTGTAAGTCCCTCTTTGCCGGCATTTGTAAGCACGTTTTCTATCCAGGTAAGATATTCAGACCAGACCTTGCGTACCTCGTTGTCGTCTATACAACAGACAGAAGTAACAAATTCTACATCCTTTGCGTAAGAAGCGGCCTGTTCAAGCTTCTGGCTGCATTTTTGTACAAAGTCAAGTGCATCTTTTTGTGCCTGATCTGCAGCTTCCTGTGGATTATAAGAAATATCTGCTTCTTCGCTAAAATCCTTTTTCCAGTATTTATAGCCTGTAGAATAACGAGCAGTATTTTCTTCCAGTACAGGTGTAAGCTTTTTAAGGTCAAGTTCAAATCCAATGTCACGGTTTTCGTTACGGTATACGCTGTTCTGGCAGTAGCCGTTTTCGCCGGTAAGCTGTTCAGAAAGTGCAGGATCTGCAGTAAATGATACAAGAGAAGTTTCTATGCGCACTGGACTAAAGATTCCGTTTACAGGCAGTGTATCTGTAAGCAGCATACTTCGTGCATGAAGTATTGTATAGGTATAACCGTAAGCACGGATAAGCTTTTCTATTCCAGGTGTATAGCCCAATTCCGGAATAAAGAAACCGTCCGGAACTTCGCCAAAATATTTTTTATAAGACTGAAGTCCCATTTCTATCTGTGCAGAAATTGCTTCTTCGAGTCCTGCATAATGCGGCATAAAAATATCTGTTGCACAGGTTCCAAGAATTTCTATGAGTCCCTTATTCTGAAACTCTGCAAAAGCTTTTACAAGATTGCATTTATATTTGTCTGAAAAATCCTTTTTGAGTGCAGCGTATTTTTCTGAAATTGATTTTACGAGAGCCTGAGCATGCGGAGAGTTTTTATTGCGGTTGCTTTCTTTTTTTCCAAGAGCAACGCGCTTGTCCAGATACTCAAGATAAAGCTCCTGGATTTTTGGATTATCCAGCATGGCACACAAAACCGGCGGAACAACAAGACCAAGCTTATATTCTGTACCTGCTTGTTCCAGTCTGCCGAGCATATTCAAAAGCGGAATATAAGAATCAGAGATGGCATCAAAAAACGCATTAAGGCGCGCACGGTTATGCAGCACGGTATTTTCATCTGCTGTTCTTATAAAATCCTGATATGTCTTTATTATAATTGCTAATTTTTTTTCCATAAGTCCCAGCCCGCACTCAATCAAGAAAAAGAATGACAGTAGTTTTTATAATGCTCGGTAAGAATCTTTTCTATGCCCGAAAGCTTTACGATGTCTGAAATATTCTTTTCTAAACCCGGATGCATGTTTTCTACAAAATCAGAACCCTTTGGAATTGTTATGACAGATGAAAAAGCAAGAACTTCCCTACCCGCACCGCTTGAATAAACAAGTTCAATTCTTATGAACTGCTTGCCCGACGGAATGAGCACATACTGTTCGTTTACATTTTTTGGGATTTCAATTTCAAACACTTCTACAGGGGTAAGGTCCTTTTCGGAACTAAGAATGCATACACGCAGTGCAAGCGAATAATCTGCAAAAGCTTTTAACATATGCAGGTCGTTTTCGCTTATATCCCAGAACACAAAGGCCCATACGGGATTACGCAGAATGCACGAAATCTGAGTTTCGTTATAACCTTTTGGAAGATGAGTGTTCATGCAAAGATTATCATCTGCAGAGCTTACAACATTAAAATCTTCATCGCGCTGGCTCTCTTCTGCCAGTTCAAGCAGTTCAGAAATCAAAAAGCGTCGGTCAAGATCTTCCGGAACGTCTACTCCATATTCATCTGCAAGCTTTACCAAATCCGAAAACGAAAGCGTCTCCAGATACCCACGATTAATCTTCTCTTCTTCCATAAGCAAATATAATCTTAAAAAATGGGTTATTAGTCAATATATACACCCGTTTATTTACCAAATAATACAATTATTGCCATGATAGCAGTATCTATAAAAACAGACTCTTATATAAAAA
>JAFYDO010000279.1 GCA_017544745.1 Treponema sp.
TGGAAAGCAGGAGAGATTCAGTTCTTCCCACAGAAATGGGAAAACATCTATGAGCACTGGCTTGTAAATATCCGCGACTGGTGTGTAAGCCGTCAGATCTGGTGGGGTCACCGTATTCCTGTTTGGTACTGCCAGAAGTGTGGAGAAGTAATTGTAAGCCGCACAGACCCTGACAAGTGTCCAAAATGTGGTTGTGGGGCAGCAGACCTTAAGCAGGATGAAGACGTACTCGATACCTGGTTCAGTTCCTGGCTCTGGCCGTTCAGTACTTTGGGCTGGCCGGAAGAAACAGAAGATATGAAGCTCTTCTATCCAACTACTGCTCTTGTAACAGCTTACGATATTATCTTCTTCTGGGTTGCCAGAATGATTATGGCCGGTCTTGAATTTACAGGAAAGGCTCCGTTCCACGATATTATTATTCACGGTCTTGTACGCGACAAGCAGGGACGCAAAATGTCCAAGTCTCTTGGTAACGGTATGGACCCTCTCGAAATTATTGACATGTACGGTGCCGATGCCCTCAAGTTTACTCTTGGATTTATGTGTGCCCAGGGACAGGATGTTCTTATTGATAAGGATTCGTTCAAACTTGGTAGCCGCTTCTGTAACAAAGTTTGGAATGCAAGCCGCTATCTTTTGGGCAACTTGGAAGGACGCACTCTTATTCAGGTTACCGACGCAGACCTTACAGAGCTTGATAAGTGGATTTACAGCCGGTTGAACAACGCCGTTAAAATTGCACGCGATGCACTTGATACATACCGCTACAACGATGCTGCCAGCGCCCTTATGGAATTCTTCTGGAATGAATTCTGCGACTGGTATGTAGAAGCAACCAAGATAAACTTTAAGAACGGCGACGAAAAAGAAAAGGACCGTCAGGCAACAGTTTTGATGAACATCTTAGAAGAAAGCCTGCGCATGCTGCATCCATATCTTCCGTTTGTTACAGAAGAAATTTACAGCAAGCTGCCGCTTGAAACTTCTACTTACAAAGGTATGCTCATCAACGCACCTTATCCGGAAGTTATTGCCGCCCGCGAAAACAAAGAAATTGAAGCACGCTTTGATACCCTTAAGGATTTAATAAGCAAGGTTCGTGCTACAAAGGTAGACTGCGGAATTGACCCTGCAATAAAGATTAATATTGCTGTTAAAATTGAAAAGGGTAGTGCCGCCGAGGTTGCACGCCAGAAGGTAGAAATGATTCAGCTGCTTGGTGGTGTTGCAAAGGTAGACTTTGTTGACGAAAAGCCTGCAAGCTCAATTGGTGCAGTAGGTGTTGGCTTTGAAGTATTTGTTCTTGTTGACGAAAATATAAACAAGGAACAGCTTTTGACACGCTTCCAGAAAGCACTTGAAAAGGAACAGGGCTATGCACGTATGAGCGAAAACAAGCTCAACGGAAACTTTGCACAGCATGCTCCGGAAAATCTGGTTCAGGAAGAGCGTGAACGCCTTGCACAGAGCCAGCGTAAAATTGCTACCCTGCAAAGCTATCTTAAAGAGCTGGTATAAAAAAGGAGCGGGCGTATGGCAAAGCAAAAGTATGAAATGAAGACAGAGCGTTCTAAACGCATGGACTCACAGCAGATGCAGCAGCTTGCCGATATGCGCCTTGCCCCATATATGCAGCTTGCCACCGGTTTGATTGGAAAAGCCCGTCACGCCGGTGGAAACATGTTCCGTCATCAGATGGATACTCTTGCAATCCTTATTGATTACGGCTACATAGACTCGGTGCTTCTTAAGGCTTCGATTGTTCACGATACAGTAGAAGATATAGAAGGCTTTGATAAAAACCAGATTATTCACTGCGATGCAGAAGGCTCCGATGTTCTTGAAATTGTTCTTGAAGTAACCCGCCGCCAGAATGAAACCAAACATGAGTTTTTGCGCCGTATCCTGGACTACGGAAGCCAGAAGGCCAAAATTCTTAAATGCGCAGACCGAATCAGTAATATGATAAGCCTTGGTTACGTAACCGACCCGGAATTTATAGAACGCTACTGCGACGAAACCGAATACTATCTGCTTCCAATGGCTCTGGAAGTAGATTTTAATATGTACAATGAGCTTATTTCCCTTCTTATGACACGCCGCCGCTACCTCGAAGATGGCGGATACTTTGACAACCGCAAAAAAGAATCAAACGGTTAATTTACAAACAAAATCACAAAAACTGCAGATATCGCTGGTTTTGCCCGGGAGTTTTTTACCAAGGGCACGCAGCTGCTTTTTTAAGTCGTGGCGTCTGTAGTGCCCAAGTCCCTCTGTAAAACAGCGCTGTATCAGAA
>JAFYDO010000046.1 GCA_017544745.1 Treponema sp.
TCTTCTACTTCTACACGGCAGTCTGAACCGTTATCTACTACTTTATATGGAAGCTTTGTTGCTTCTCCCTGAAGTTCACTGAATCTGTGTCCGATAAGACGTTTTACAGAATATACAGTGTTCTTAGGGTTTGTTACCATCTGGTTTTTAGCAGGAGCACCAACAATGCGGTCTCCCTTAGATGTGAATCCTACGATAGAAGGAGTTGTTCTTCCACCTTCTGCATTCTGAATTACAACCGGTTCACCGTTTTCCATTACGGCAACACAAGAGTTTGTCGTTCCCAAGTCAATACCAATGATCTTTCCCATTTTATTTACCTCGCTATATTATTTACAAATTAATTTTTTGGCACCTTAACCATTACCTTGGCGTGCCTGATTACTTTGTCCTTCAGTTTATATCCTTTGAGATATACCTGAGCCAGTGTTTCCTTTTTGGCTTTTTCGTCTTCCTGGCGGCCAATTGCTTCGTGTTCTTCCGGATTGAACTCGTCGCCTTCTTTTCCGTAGCTTACAAGACCATATTTGTCTTCCAGCATTTTTACCAGCGACTTGTTAATCATCTTGATTCCGTCTGCAATAGATTTTGCGTCCTTTGCATCCTTAGCGGCATCCAAAGTTCGGTCAAAATTGTCCAGACTGTCCAGGAGGTCTCCCAAAAGCGAAGCATTTGCATAAGCAACAGCTTCGTCCTTCTGCTGCATCATGCGCTTACGCCAGTTGTCATTTTCTGCAGCCTTGTAAAGCGCCTGAGTCTTAAGATCTGCAATCTCTTTTTCGAGTGCAGCAATCTTTTCTTCCGGAGTTTCCGGGGTCCCTGAGCTTGTCGAAGGGTCTGGAGCATCTGAACCATTTGTGGTCCCTGAGCCTGTCGAAGGGCCGTCACCAGCAGCTGCTTCTTCATTCTGTGCAGTCTGTTCAGCCTGCTCACCTTGAGTCTTTTCTTCGTCTTTTTCGTTGAGATTTTCTTCTGCCATCACACTTCTCACAAAAAATTATTTTCTTATCTTTAAAAATAATGATTTATTGTAAGAATCGTCAACAGAATTTAGAAAAATTTTGTGATTTTTTTACATTCAGTGCCTGTAAAAAGCGCAATTCCATACCAGGAATCTTCTAAAAGCGGGTCGCGGGCTATGTAATAGGTGCCGTCGGCGGTTGCAGCAAGAGGGTTAACACAACCAACTGCGTCTGGGACTACGCCTGTGATTTTGCCGGTGGCGCTGTCGTAGCAGATAAATTGAATTACACCATCCACAACGGTGGGAAGGACCGCGCTAAACCCGTAGCCAAAGAAACAGTCAAAATCAGCAGGTAATAGCGGGTCTCCGCTCAAATCAATTGTTACTGCCTGATCGGGCGCATCATTCATATCAAAAGAATAAATTACCGGAGCGCGGCTGGATTTGTCGCGGGTGCTTATAAAGGCATAAACCTTTTTGGAATCGCCGGCCGGTACAAGCCTCAAAAAGTCGGAATTCTTTTCTACGCTAAAGCAATTGTGAATACCGTTGCCTGTAATATAGAAGGCATTACTCTTTGAATCATCTCTTGTGCCTCCCGCAATGCAAACTCCATCAGCAGTAAAAAAGAAATCAGAAACAAAGCAGTCTACAAAGCCTGTCCACACAGAACGCAGCTTAAGTTTACGTCCGTTTGAAGAGTATTTAATAGAATATAATGTAAAAGAAAAGCCCTTGTTGTCTGTAAAAGAAGAATTCTGCGCAAGAACATAATTTGCACCCATATAAACAAGAGATGCCTTTAGTTCTACGTTTGCTGCACTTTTTTGCCCCGCAAAATGATAAAGCCTCTGCTTTTTCTGATTCCAGGCCAGAATATAACCTGCTTTTTTCGAAGCAGAAACAGAGCTTTGAGTATAGCCCTCTCCTATTTTCTTCTGAACATCAGGTGTAAAGGAATAAAGCTTTCCGTTTACAACATAAGGAAAAGCACCGGAATCTACACCGGAAGCATTAAGAGGACACGCAGTAAAAAAGCACAGGCAGATTAAAAAAAATACCGCAAGTTTTGTACAACCTGCGGTATTGATTCTGCCCTTTGCATAAGCATTGGACAGACGCATTATTAGTTCTCCCTTATGTTTTCAAATACTTTTGTGAAGTATGGAGAGAACATAATTTCTTCGGCAAGAACGATGTTCTTTTTAGCACTTTCCATGTACTCGCTGATTGCCTTCTTTCTCTTAGAAGAGCTGTAGAAGTAGCGTACATAGTAGTAGTCTTTAACGATTGAATAAAGACCGGAAGTTGTCCAGTCAATCTGGCTTGAGTTAGAGTCAATATCCCAGCCGTAAAGGTTGTAAACCCACCATACTACCTTTGTACAGTACCAGGTGTATGTATCTGCTTTTGTAACAACATTAAAGATGTTTACGGTGTTCTTAAAGAAGCCGTATTCCATGTTTGTGTTGTCCATATCGCAGTAGTAGTCCATGTAAGCCTGAGCTGAATCGAGCTTAGATTTTGTCAAAGAATATTTTGGATTAAGAACTGCTGCGTTTACCTTTGTACGCCAGTTATATGCTGATTCGTAACCTGCACCCTTAGAGATTGCAGTTTCGAGACAGTATACGTTTTCGTTGTTAGGGTCATACTTGTCAAGATCAAGAACTGCTGCGTGATAGTATGAACCAGGAAGAGTTTTTGGAGAAACCCAGTCTACAATTGTTCCTACAAGGTCATCTGTTCCACCTGAAACATAAACAGCACCATCTTTGTTGAACGGCATGTTTGTCATTGCAGGATAGCTGCTTGAGCTTGAACTTGAACTGCCTGAACGTGCTGCACGAGCTGCGGCAAAGCGGGCACCTGTTTCTGCCATGTCGGTTCCATATTTAGCATCAAAAGCAGCAAGGGCATCAAGATCGCCGTCGTTACCAAGAGCATCCAGAACTGCAGCAAAATCTGCATCTACTTCGTTTTCCCAGGCCTCAATATCAGCCGGAGCAATACCAGAAGCAATTACGTCTTTTTTACTGTCAGGATTTTCAAATGTAAGTTCTTTCTTACATCCAACAAGAGTTACAGCCACAGCTGCCACAAGGATAAGTAATTTTTTCATTGTTTCCCCCAATAGAAATATTGTACTATATTATAGGGAAAAATCA
>JAFYDO010000280.1 GCA_017544745.1 Treponema sp.
GACTCGAAAAATTGCATCCGGATATTCAGTATTTTCTGGATAGTGCAAATCTTAGCATAGCCATTCCAGGTTCCTTCCTTGTTATGCTCGTTGAGTTTTGTGCCTTTATACTCACCTTTTTTTTCACCTTTGAAAACGAGCAGGAAGCCGGCAGATGGTTACTTTATCACAGATCCCTTTATGTTTTCCTTTTTGCTTCGGCAGCCCAGCTTTTTGTTTATGCACTTTATCACAAAAAGACAGGCATACCTTTTTCGCGTGTAAAGCTTGATATAAGCATTTTTACCTTCCTGATTGCCCTTCTGATATTTGCAAACCTTATTTCTATAGAAGATTATATCAAGCATGAACAGATTCTTGTTTTTATTACCATCGAACTTTTTGTTTCGTGCCTTTTTATGATAAAACCCTATCTGGCAATTCTTTTTATAATCATTCCTTTTTCTGTTTTTTACTACCTCATGCATATTACCATAGGCGTATCCAGTGCCACAAATGTAAATTATCTCGTAATTATGATTTTCTTTATCCTTGTAAATGTTGTGCGCTATGAACAGTATTTAAAGGTTGCAGAAAATAATATTGTAAACCGTGAACTTGCCGACAAGCTGCGCAATGCTTCGCGCTATGATTTTTTGACAGGTCTTAAAAACCGCAATGCCCTTAACATGGACTTTGAAAACACCAAGAATCCAAACCTTAATTCAAACTTTATAATAATGGTTACCGACCTTGATGATTTTAAGAGTTTTAACGATACAAAGGGCCACCAGTTTGGAGATGAGGTTCTTAAGCAATATGCCTCTATTCTCCAGGATAACTTTGGAAAAAAATACTGCTACCGTTATGGCGGCGACGAATATCTTCTTGTACTGCCGGAAATTTCAGAAGAAGAATTTCTTAAAAAGCTCGAGAGCTGCAAAGAAAAGCTTACAGACAATTTCCATTTTAGCGGCGGTTACACAAGAGGCTTTGTAAGCAATTCAAAGGATTTGCATGTCCTTATAAGCAAGGCAGACCAGAATCTTTACCAGGCTAAGGGCTCCGGCAAAAATAAAATTATTGGAAGTTTTGAAGCTCTCTAATCTGATTCCTGAATACTGCAGCCTGTTCATATTCCATGCGTTCGGCACAGGCTTCCATTTCCTGAGTAAGACGTTTGATAAGCTTTTTGCGGTCGGCTGCACGGAACAAGTTTACCCCCTGTTTGAGCACCTCTAAATCCATAGTAGCTTCGTCGCGGGCTTCTTTCTGCTCGTGTACTAAAATATCTTCTACAGCCTTTTTGATTGTTGTTGGAGTAATGCCATGCTCCTTGTTGTAAGCCTCCTGGACCTCGCGGCGGTGCTTTGTTTCTTTTACAGCAGCATCCATTGCAGGACTCATGTGGTCTGCATACATTACAACCTTACCTTCTGCATTACGGGCAGCACGCCCAATAATCTGAATAAGAGAAGTTTCGCTGCGCAAAAATCCAATCTTGTCGGCATCCAGTATTGCGATAAAACTAACTTCCGGCAGGTCTATTCCTTCGCGCAAAAGATTGATTCCAATAAGAACGTCAATCTCACCCGTGCGGAGCGATTTTAAGATTTCTACTCTTTCAAACGTATCAATCTCTGAGTGAATATATTTTACCTTAAGGGACAGCCCCGTAAGATAGTCGGTCAAATCTTCTGCCATCTTTTTTGTGAGAGTTAGAATAAGGCTTCGTTCCTTGCGGTCTATACGTTCGCGTACTTCCTTGTAAATGTCTTCCATCTGACCTTCGCTCGGCCGGATTTCTACAACAGGATCCAAAAGGCCAGTCGGTCTAATAAGCTGTTCTACAATCTGTGTACTCTGCTTTACTTCATCAGCTCGAGGAGTTGCAGTAACATAAATAATCTGATTCATTTTGGCATCAAACTCGTCCTTTTTAAGAGGCCGGTTATCAAAAGCACTTGGCAGACGGAAACCAAAATCAACTAAGTTCTGCTTGCGGCTGCGGTCACCTTCGTACATGGCACCAATCTGCGGAACAGTAACATGCGCTTCATCAATCATGCACAAAAAATCATCCGGGAAATAATGCAGTAAGGTTGCAGGCGGCTCACCTCTTGCACGCCCGCTAATTGGTCCGGAATAGTTTTCTATGCCGGGACAGGTTCCCATTTCCTTGAGCATTTCTATATCATAGGTTGTACGGGTTTTAAGGCGTTCTGCTTCGAGCATTTTACCTGCAGCGCGTAATTCCTCTACCCGCTCTTCCATCTCGGCCTGAATGCGGTCTGTGGCACTAAGCAGCTGGTCGCGGCTTGCAACAAAGTGTTTGGCAGGATAAATTACAGTTTCATCAAGCTCGCCTGTTACACTGTGGTCAAGAATATTTATACGGCGGATCCGTACAACCTCTTCCCAGTCAAGCTCTATGCGGTAACCTTCGTCGGTTTCCATATAAGGAGGGAATACTTCTATTACGTCTCCCTTTATGCGAAAGTTTCCGCGCTCAAGAATATCGTCGTTTCTGTTATACTGCAGCTGTGCAAGTTGGGCCGCAAACTTTTTTACGTCCAGCGTCTGCCCTACTTCTACATGCACACGCATACCTTTATAAACATCAGGCATACCAAGACCATAAATACACGAAACTGTTGCAACCACAATTACATCGCGCCGCTCCATAAGGCTGTAGGTTGCCTTAAGACGAAGCTGGTCAATTTCGCGGTTTATATCACAGTCTTTTTCTATATATAAATCGCGGGCTGCAACGTAGGCTTCCGGCTGGTAGTAGTCATAATAAGAAACAAAATATTCTACTGCGTTCTCTGGAAAAAAGGTTTTGAACTCGCGGTAAAGCTGGGCACTCAAAGTTTTATTATGCGAAATGATAAGAGTTGGCCGCTGGACGCGTTCAATAATTTTTGCCATTGTAAAGGTTTTACCAGAACCGGTAACACCCTTGAGAGTCTGAAACTTATCGCCGCGCAGAAAACCCTGACTAAGTTTTTCTATTGCCTGTCCCTGGTCTCCGCTTGGCTCAAAAGGAGAAACGACTTTAAACTCGCGCATAATTATTCCGACAGAGTAATCTTTAACGTTACATCCTTCTTATTTCGATGCACGACAACGCTAACAACATCACCCGGCTTTTTACTTTCGAGTGCAGAATAATATTCAGCAAGAGAAGTTATGCTTATTCCGTCTATTTTTGTAATTACGTCTCCGCCAAGATAAAGAATATTGTTACGGCTTCCATAGTATACTGCCTTGGTTCCGCCTTTAAGTCCGGCCTTCTGGGCATTGCTTCCGTCATCAACCTCAGAAACAAGCATACCGGTAGAAATATCAAGTCCTGCATACTGTGCAATACGAGACGTAAGCTGAACAATACTTGCATTAATAACACCGCGCTGAACCTTACCGTACTTAAGCAGATCGTTTACAACACGTACAGCAATTTCACTTGGAACAGCAAAGCCAACACCCGATGACGAACCCGAAGAAGACATAATCATTGTATTAATTCCAACCATCTTGCCGGTTGTATCAAGCAAAGGTCCGCCTGAGTTTCCAGGGTTTATAGCAGCATCGGTTTGAATCATGTTGCGGATAATTCTGTCGTTGGAATTCTGAATAGGACGTCCAAGCCCCGAAACAATACCGGTAGTCATGGTACGTTCCATACCAAACGGATTACCAATTGCAATAACCTTCTGTCCAACCTGGAGCTTTGTAGAATCTCCAAATGGGATTGTCTTTAAGGTAACATCCGACGGCACATCAATCTTTATAACAGCCAGATCAGAATCAATATCCTGGCCTACAACAGTTGCTTCGTACTGCGAACCGTCTGCAAGCGAAACATAAATCTTGGTTGCGCCAGAAATAACATGCACATTGGTAAGAATGTAGCCCTTCTTATCAATAATAGAACCGGAACCGCTGCCACCGTCTGTAACATAAGGATCCCAGAACCAGTCGTAGGAAGTAACCTTTGTATTAATATTTACAACGGCTTCGTTACAGCTGCGGTATACATTAATATTTTCGTTTTCGTCCTGAGAATAAGTTGCAGTAGAACCTGCTACAGGAATAATGTCGGTAAGGACATCAGAAGCTGCTGTTGTAAGCTCCTGCGAAACTTCCTGTGAGATTTCGGTAACCTGTGGCTGTTTATCTGAACCAGTCTTTGTAGAGTTTTTTCCAAGATTATAAAATAATCCTGCTGATAATATAATGGCTGCCAGCATACCGTACAAAATGCGTCTGGCAACCTGTCCTCTTGTATAAAGCTTCATACTATAAATTTAATAAATCAGAATAAATATGACAACCCGAATTTGCCGTTTATTACAACATTTTTCTGGTCTTTAATTCCTGTTTCCATCCAGGCCTTTGCATCAAA
>JAFYDO010000281.1 GCA_017544745.1 Treponema sp.
AACTCATGTTAGAAAACATACCGCGTTTTGATATGGCTAAACCACCGATGAGACAGCATTTGATGCCGCTGGCTTGGATGCTTTCGTTTCCGGATGTAATTAAACACAAAAACAAGCTTACAAAAATTAATATGGAAGATATAAAGCCTCCATACCTGCTTTTGTGCAATCATAATGCGTTTATGGATTTTAAGGTTGCAACCAAAGCACTGTTTCCGCACAGGGCAAATTATGTTGTTGCCATAGACGGCTTTTGGAAACGCGAATGGCTGCTCCGTCTGATTGGCTGTATCTGCAAGCGCAAGTTTACAAATGATATAACGCTGGTACGCCACCTTAAGCGCGTAGTGGACCGTGGTGATATTGCCGTTGTATATCCGGAGGCACGTTACTCCCTTTGCGGTACAACTGCAATCCTGCCGGAATCTTTAGGCAAGCTTGCAAAAGTATTAAATGTACCAGTTGTAACTCTGGTCTGCCATGGACACCATGTTAATTCTCCGTTCTGGAATCTGCCGGATCACAAGGTCAAAGGCACCCAGGCTACAATGAAATGTATTTTTACAAAGGAGAGACTGGAACATACCGACTACAAAGAAGTCCTCAAAACCATACAAAAAGAATTTGAATATGATGACTATGCCTGGCAAAAAGAAAACAATATCAGGATAACATACCCACAGCGTGCAAAGGGACTTCACAAGGTTTTATACAAATGTCCTTCCTGCAATACCGAATTTAAAATGAGCTCCGGCGGAATAAAACTGCGCTGTGATGCCTGCGGCAAAGAATGGGAAATGACCGAGCTTGGTGAACTAAAGGCTCTTACAGGCGAGACAGAATTTTCTCATATTCCGGACTGGTATGAATGGGAACGCGCAGAAGTTCGTAAAGAAATAGAAGCCGGAACCTACGGGACAACTCTTGATGCCCAGACTGACGCGCTTCCAAATGCAGACCGCTACATAGATATTGGAGACTCTACCCTTACCCACAACATGAAAGGCTTTACTTTGACCGGTACCTACGAAGGCCGTGACTACTGCGTAAGGCTTGATGCAAGGGCGCAGTATTCTGTTCACATTGAATATGACTATCTTGGAAAAAAGGGCGACTGTGTAGATTTGAATACCATCAACGATACACTTTATGTCTACCCAAAAGGAAAAGATTTTTCTGTTACCAAGATGTCTTTGGCAACAGAAGAATTATATAAGTATTATCAGAAAAAGGAATCTGAACGCAATTAATCTGCACGCGGCTTGTGACAGTTTGAGCAGCCAATTATGTGCACGTGCTTTTTACCAACTGCCTTATTAAACAATCTTGCCGTCAAAGACTGATCCGGTGCAATTGATTTATGACACACAGGACAAACCCTCGCAACTCCCGGTTCACATTTTGGATAGCAGTGCGGGCAGCCTTGAATTGTCATAAGCTGGTCCGGAACCTTCATGGGTCTGTACACCTTGGAAATAAGCTGCTCTCCCACAAAAAGTTCACTCTGGCATACAGGACACTTTACCGGCTGCATGTTTGAAGCCTTTTTCTGACGGCGCTCTGCCCTCTTGCGAAGGTTTGAGGCTACAAAGGTTGCCGCCAGGAGAAAAACTATTAATGCACAAAAAGTGCCGATTACTAAAAAGTCCATTTTTTATTTTTCCGGCTGCAGGTAAACTGTTACGTAATTTGAAGTATCAAGATACTTTTGTGCA
>JAFYDO010000282.1 GCA_017544745.1 Treponema sp.
ACTGCTTCCATAAACTTTATTACCGCACATGACGGCTTTACTCTCAACGACCTTGTTACCTACAACCACAAGCACAATGAAGAAAACGGTGAAGAAAACCGCGACGGTTCTGACGATAACTTGAGCTACAATCATGGTTTTGAAGGTGAGTGTACTAATCCAAAAATCCAGGCACAGCGAATCCGCAAAATCAAAAACTATCTTATATATCTTTTTGTTTCGCAGGGTGTTCCAATGCTGCTTGGCGGAGACGAAATGCGCCGCACTCAGGACGGTAACAACAACGCCTACTGCCAGGACAATGCAATAAGCTGGATAAACTGGAACCTCGCGCAAATCAACAGCGGGCTTGTTCGCTTTACAAAAAATCTTATTGCATACCGCCGTGCTCATTCAGTTTTTTCACGCACAAAGTTTTTTACCAATACCTACGACAAAGACACTGTTCCTGAAATTGCCTGGTATGATATAAATGCAAAAAATCCGGACTGGACCAAGCAAAAGCGCTTCCTGGCCTTTAAGCTAAACGGCGCCGCAACCAGATCTGACGAAAATGATTTTTACATTGCAACCAACACAGATATTTACGACCTTACAATAAATCTTCCGACACTTACCGACGGACGAAAATGGCATTTAGTTGCAGATACCTCGCTGCAGTCTCCGGAAGATATTTTTGAGCCTGGCAGTGAAGAAGAACTTCATGAGCAGAGACGCTATGTTCTGCTTTCCGGAGCCACTGTTGTTTTAATAGGAAAATAGAGGGGAAGAAGCTTTGATGGAATATTTACAGGAACATCAATTAGAGATAATGCTGGTACTCAGCAGCATCTGTCTGCTTCTGGCCTTTTTTGCCTGTATTACAAAATCAATTTCCAGAAAAAAGCGAGCCGGTCTTTTACTTACAGAATTAAGTGCCGCTATAATGCTTTGGGCAGATCGTCTTGCCTACATCTACCGTGGAAATACTTCTGATTTTGGCGGCTTCATGGTCCGCTTTTCAAATTTTACAGTTTTCTTTTTCACACTTTTTATACTTGTTTCCTTCAATATTTATCTGGAAGATCTTTTTGTTACTAACGGTAAAGTAAAAAACATTCCAAAAAGACTTTATGTCGTAACTATTCTGGTTGCCCTTGGAATCCTTATGCTCATCATTTCGCAGTTTACCGGCTGGTACTATTATTTTGATGAAACAAATCACTATCAGCGGGGACCTCTTTTTATTGTAAGTTATATTGTTCCTCTGCTAAGTCTTTTCATCCAGCTTTCTTCTATCTTTGATTTATATTCAAGCCTTAGCAGGGTAATCCGTACTTCACTTATCTGCTTTACAACTATCCCGATTATTGCTTCAATTGTCCAGATTTTTGTTTACGGAATTTCTCTTACAAATATTTCTATTGTAGGTACTGCTGTTCTTCTTTATATTTTTGCCCTGATTGATATTAACAATACTGCAGAAAAGGCCACCAGACTTGAGCTTGAATACTTAAAGAAAAGCCAGCAGAGTTCAAGACGACTTTTTGAACAGACAGCAACTGCTTTGGTAAACGCAATAGATGCCAAGGATAAATACACCCATGGTCATTCTTCGCGCGTTGCAGAGTATTCCCGCAAGATTGCAGAGGCTCTTGGAAAAAGCGAAGATGAATGCCGGGAAATTTATTATGCCGCTCTTTTGCATGATGTAGGAAAAATTGGTATTCCAAAAGAAATTATCAACAAGGAAGGAAAGCTCACAAAGGAAGAATACGAAGTTATCAAACAGCATCCGGTTGTGGGTAAGCAGATCCTTTCAAGCATCAGCGAGTATCCGTACCTTAGTATAGGCGCAAATCATCATCATGAACGCTACGATGGCAAGGGCTACCCCGATAAGCTTAAGGGAGAAGATATTCCCGAAATTGCCCGTATTGTTGCTGTTGCCGATGCTTACGATGCCATGACCTCCAAGCGAAGTTACCGTGACCCTATTCCTCAGCAGAAGGTTAGGGAGGAATTTGTAAAAGGGGCAGGAGCTCAGTTTGATCCGGAATTTTCTAAAATCATGCTGCACCTTATAGACCTTGATTCTGAATACGAAATGAAGGAAAAAGCTGATGTAAGGGAGCTTGCCGGCAAGAACGAGCTTGAATGTAAAAAATACCGGGACATTATTTCGGAAGGAATTGTGGTTACCCCTTTTATTACCCGCATTCATTTAAAGAGTACACCGCTTGCCGATGCAAAGTCGGATCCAAAGGTTTGCCTGCCTTCTTTAATTCTTTTTGATTCTCTTGACGGCCGTATTCATCTAGATGAAAAGATGAAAAACGAATTAAATTACTGTGAGTATGGTCAGTTCCGCTTTGACGGAGCTTATGTAAATTCTGAACTCAGAACAATTCAGGTTGAAAAAATTGGCGGGGCTTCTGATAAGAATGCAGCTCCTTCTGCTCTTCCGGGGCCTGTAGAATATGATGTAGAGCTTGTAAAGTTCCGCGACCATATGCTTTTAAAAATTCAAAGTGCGCTTCAGACTATTACCTATACAATTGCTTTTCCGGACAGCTCGCGCTATGCCTATATAAGTCTTACCGGTGAGTATTGCTTTATAAGCGGTGTAGAAATCACTAAAGAAGAAAAAATGATTGAACCTTCTTACATTCCGCGAATTGCAGAAGAAATAAGTTATATTGATGTGCCTGCCGGTGATATTCCAAATGTTCAGGTAGACGGCTATCGTACTGCTTCTTCTGAGGGAATACCTTTTGACGACGAAATGGAAATAAGCTTTCATTCAAAGAGTCTGCCTACTGCAAGACTTGTATGGCACTGTCCTTTTGTTGTTCTTTATACTTCTGATGATGCAACTGTTAATGGTCCGGGCTACAGGGAATTTGCCCTTATCCGTTTTGACGGCGAAAACTGGGAAACAGATGACAGACTGGAAAACAAAATGATTGTAAGTAAAAATGCTGCCTTTACCGGCTGGGATGTGTGGAAGGTAATGAACCGCATTGGTTTTGACTGCACTGTTACCTTTAAGCGCAAGGGCAATGTTCTTACAGTCTTTACCGAAAACGGCGGCATTTCCATTAAAAACATTACAACTCTGGACCAGAGTGTAAAAAATGTATATGTAACCCTTACCGGCGACCA
Organism: Treponema sp.; assembly: GCA_017544745.1. Next base: position 3,145 of record JAFYDO010000282.1, read on the forward strand.
GTGCGCAATTACAAATATAAGGATTAAAAAGTAGCATTCCACGTATAAGTTGCAACTCCCCAAATTATGATGTAAAATATAATATTATTAATAAACTCATTGTAAAA
>JAFYDO010000047.1 GCA_017544745.1 Treponema sp.
GGAATTACGAAAATCTTTGTTTCACTGTCGTCGGCGCTGATGCAGGTTTCTGCGTTTCCTGTAAAGCTCCATTCGTTTTTCTGTTCATCAATTTTGATTCCGTATTTTTCAAGACCAGAACAGGCCTTACCACGTGTGATTGGTCCGCGCTCACCTACTCCTGCTGTCCATACGATTGCGTCTACATGGCCAAGTTCTGCCATAAAGGCACCAATGTATTTTTTAATGCGGAGTGCTTCCATATCAATAGAAAGCTGACAGAGTTTGTCGCCCTTTGCAGCATCAATTTCGATATCACGGCGGTCTGAATATTTACCTGTAATACCAAGACATCCACACTTCTTATTGAGGGCTGTATCCATTTCGTCGGCAGTCATTCCTGTTTTGCGCATGATGTAGAATGGAAGAGCCGGGTCAAGGTCACCGGAACGAGTACCCATTACAAGTCCTTCAAGAGGAGTAATACCCATTGTTGTATCGTAGCAAACACCGTTCTTTACAGCACACATAGATGAACCGTTACCGATGTGGCAGATGATGAGGTTTGTATCTTTAGGATCTTTTCCAAGAAGTACTGCAGCACGTTTTGCTGTATAAAGGAAGCTTGTTCCGTGGAAGCCGTAGCGGCGGGCAGCATATTTTTCGTACCATTCGCGAGGGATGGCGTACTGGAAAGTTTCTTCAGGCATTGTCTGGTGCCAGGCTGTATCCATAATTGCAGAATGTGGAACATTTGGCATAACCTTCTGAGCAGCTTCAATACCCATAATGTTTGCAGGCATGTGGAGAGGTCCAAGGTCAATTACTTCGCGGAAGCCGTCAAGAACTTCCGGAGTGATAAGTACAGACTTTGTAAACTTTTCGCCACCATGAAGTACGCGGTGTCCTACGGCAGAGATTTCGTCCATAGACTTGATTACACCAACTTGGGGGTCTGTAATTTCCTTAATAATAAGTTCAATTGCTTCTTTGTGTGTCGGGCAAGGGCTTGTGATTTCTGTTTTCTGTCCCTTTGCCTTGTGAGTAATGCAGCTTCCTTCAATTCCGATGCGTTCTACAACACCGTTAGCCATTACCTCTTTGTTGTCCCAGTCGTAAACCTGGTATTTAGCAGATGATGAACCGCAGTTCAATGTTAAGATTACCATAAAAATCCTCTATATATATTTAAAATTGTTGTAAAATTATACCCCTTTAGGGTGTTTTTTTCAATTCATAACAATATTCGGCACTGTAGACTTCTCCGGTTTTTTATACAGATACTTCAATGGGTGAATGTCAAAAGCATTTTCGCTCCAGCCACCGACTACTGTCAGGTCTATAACATTGGAAATGACCGGGTGGTAAATTGGAATTACCATGCAGTCATCCAGCAGCAATACTTCGGCCTGTGCTAAAAGCTTGTATCTTTCTTCATCCGACAAAACAGCTGCGTTATCTATGAGTGCATCATATTCTGCGTTTTTCCACAGTGCATCATTCAAAGAAGAATCACTTCGGAACAACTCCAGAAATGCCAGAGGGTCTGCAAAGTCTCCGATCCAGGTATAAATAAACATATCTGAATCTGAATTTCTTACCTGTCCAAAATATTCATAACTCTTTTTTGTTTTGATAAGCAGCTCTACCCCAAGCTCTGCAAAGGCATCGCTTAAAAGTGTAAGCTTTTCTTCTGACAAACTGTTTTCTGGTATTTCAAGCTTGAGTGTAAGCTTTTCGTCCTGTGCAACACCATACTGTTCGCGTGCCAGCTGCATCAGTTTTTTTGCTTCAGCAACATCAGTATAAGAATATCCATCCACAGTAGGATAACCTGTCAAAGGATATACAAAAGTTGTAGCAGGTACATAAGAGTCTGACCTTATTTTTTCCCATGGAATTGCTTCAAAAAGTGCTGCACGAAATTCTCTGTTTTTCCAGATGGACGAGCCCATCTTAAAGAAAAAATATGCGGTTGCAAATTCTGCATTAATTCTAAAAGCATTTTTATTTAAGAGCGTAGAGGTATCAACCCCCGCTGTTACCCAATCTGCAATTCCCGTATTAAAATAATAGGTATTTTCAGTTGTATCACTGCTCTGATAAAAAATGATTTCTTCAAGCGCAACGTTGTCTTTATCCCAGTAATATTGGTTCTTCTTCATTCTGTAACAACCGTCATCCATGTCGTCCAGGTAAAAAGCCCCGGAAAAAACAAGAGGATTTTGATGCACAATAGAAAATGAAGAATGGCATAAGAGTCTCGGCAGATAGTTAGCAGGTTTTACAAGATGAATTGAAAGTGAATCTTCGGCATTTGCATAAATACCAACCTCATTTTCACTCAACTTACCCATTCTGTAATCTGCAGCACCTTCAATTACATCCAAAAGCGAAGCATAAGGTGCATCTGGTGTAGCCAAAAGTCTTATCCACGAATCACGTACACTTGCAGCTGTAATTTTTTCACCGTTACTATAGCAGGCCTTGTCATTTATTTTAAAAGTCCAGCGCTTTTTATCCCGGGAAATGTGATATTCAGTTGCAATTGCATACTTTGGATTAAGAGTTACAGGATCATAAGTAAAAAGACCTTCGTAAAGCCCCGAAAGAATCTGAGCATCACTGGAATAACTTGTTGTATGCGGATTTAAATCATGCGGATGATACGATTCAACAATTACAAAGGTTTTATCAACGGCCAGAGTCTGTTCCGGTTCTTCTTCCTGTGCAAAAACCGCTGTTGTAAAAACAAAAAGAGCGAAAATTGAAAATAAAAAAACTTTTTTCATAGGTTTACCTTAATTCATTATTCCAAGCTTTTTCATCTGTTCAATTTCTTCTTTTGCAGATGCATATTCACCGCGCTTTTTGTTTGCATTGATAATTGCATTTCTGTAAGAAGAAAGGTCAATCTTAAGCCCCTTTACCTTTGGACGATTAAGTACCTCTACATTTGCCTTAAAATGTTCATCAAGTGCGTTTATTGTAGTAAACAGCTTCTGATTTTCCTGAATCTGTCTGTTTAAGAAAATTAATGCATCATCTTCTTTTGCAGAATTAATCTTGGAATACTCTGCTCCCTTTGAACCAATGCCTGAATAAATATGCGCAAGCTTTTCAATCTTGGTCATAAAGGTATTTACTTCTATAGTTTGTGTACTCTTTGCGCCAGTCTGAGAATCTGTAACAACAATTGTACAGCTTCGTTCCTTTTCCTTAAGGCCAAGAGCCTTTTTAAGAGCCTGTATAAATTTTGCAAACAGAGATTTTTTTGTATCAAACAAAAGTTCAAAGTTATCTGAAAGCTTTACATACAACTGACCCAAAATTGGTCCAAAAACACCAAGTGTAAAAACTGCAGCCATCAATAAATCATGAGGATTTACAGTTTTTGTTTCTTTTTTATGCTCTTCAATCTTTATTTCAAGCTTACTCAAAAGAGCAGAACGCAGGCTTTCCTTATTAGGTCCCTGATCTTCGGCTACGATTTCCTGAACAAGGTCTGTATAAACAGTCTTTTTGCCTGTAGTTTTTACATAAAGCCGTTTGATTTCGTTTACTTCTGCTTCCGGAGATGCAAAAGCCTTGGCCTTATCAAATTCCGGATGCTCAAAAACGTCCTTACGCAGGTTTCCTTTGTACATTTCCTTTTGAAAATCTGCAAGCTCATGCAAACAACCGTTGATTATCTTACAACATTTGGAACATTTTTCCTGGCTGTCGTTTATAAGGCTTATTGTTACTGCAGGGGCATTGGTTCTGGCTTTTGTAAGTGCAGTTGCAAGCGCCCTTGTATTGGATTTTGAACTGTTGGAAGAAAGATTTTGCCAATCAAAAACCTCTATAAAATCAAGTAAGGTCTTAATACGTGGAAGAGTTATATTTTCTACGGAAAAACGGAAATAGGTACAGATAAAATCGAGCATCATTTCGTAATCGGAAAAACGTTTTCCAAGAACAACCGGATCTTCGTTTTCGGTGAACGGAGTTGTTTCTATTGTTCCAATATCCGAAATACGGGTTTCGAGTTTATAAGGGTCCGGATGAATAAGAGACCTCTTAACAAGAACTTCATTCAGATTGCGTACACAGGTGTGAAGAAGCCTGAACTGTTCGAGCATATACTGCAGTCTGTCCGTGTTAAACCAGCCTTGTTTGGCCATAAGCGCCGTTTCGAGCTGGCTTGTAAAAATCATTATTTCTTCCATATCTTATATTATCGTCAAAAAAGTGAATTTTCAGTACAATTACTACTATGAACTACATATACAATAGTAATGAATATAAAAACAAGCTTCTAGACCGATTTTTGCGTTATGTAAAGGTTTGGACGGAAAGTGATAGCGCTGCTGCCGATAAAGGTATTTTTCCTTCTAGCAAGAGGCAGTTTGATTTGGCACATATATTGGAACAGGAACTCAAAGATCTTGGGCTGGAGAATGTGCAGGTTACGCCGGACTGTTATGTTTATGGATATTTACCCGCAGTTTCTGGGGTCCCTGAGCCTGTCGAAGGGGCGTTTGATCCAGTTTTATTTCTTTCCCACATGGATACTGTAGATGAAGTTAGCGGGAAAGATGTAAAACCAGTTTTAACAGAAGAAAACGGTGATACTATCATCCACTCGGACGGCACTACCCTTTTGGGAGGAGATGATAAGGCTGGTGTTGCAGCAATTATGAGTGCACTGGATTTTCTGGTACATAATCCCGAGGTAAAACATCGTCCGGTAGAGGTAATTTTTTCTCCGGATGAAGAAACAGGTCACGGCATGGACAGGGTTCCTATGCAGCTCATCAAATCTAAATATGCTTATACTGTTGACGGAGGAGCCGAAGGAGAGCTCGAAAGTGAATGCTTTAATGCCTGGGGTGCAACCGTAGAGTTTACAGGAAAAGCCTGCCACACTGGAGATGCTAAGGCCGGTGGCATGATAAATGCAAACCTTATGGCCGCAGATTTTGCTTCTCTTTTACCACGCGACAAAATGCCCGAAACTACCGAAGGCTATCAGGGCTTTATTGCACTGATGCAGATTCAGTCTGGAATTGAAAAAGCTGCTATGGCCCTGTTACTCAGAGCCTTTAATATAGAAGAAATTGAACAGGAAAAGAAGCTTTTACAGGATATTGCTGCAACCGTACAAAAAAAATACGGAAACGGTGCATTAGTTAGCGTTAGTTTTAAACAGCAATATCTTAATATGAAGGATGAACTGGATAAAAATCCCGAGGTTGTAGCCCAGCTGGAACAGGCATATAACGCTGCCGGTGTCAAAATCATCCATAAGCCAATCCGCGGTGGTACAGATGGTTCAAGACTTACAGAGATGGGCATTCCAACACCTAATATCTTTACCGGTGGCCATGAATTTCATTCTAGAAACGAATGGGTTAGTCTAAACTCAATGTCTAAAGCAGCCGATGTTATAATAAATATTTGTAAAGAGATATTATAGAAGAATCTTATAGAGTTTGGGTGCTTACGCCGCTCCCAAACTAAATGCATTTTTCATAAATACTTCTTTCCATACATTTCTTATAAGGAACCAAAAATGAAAGAATATGTAATTGAGGGTGGATATCCTATTCAGGGGACAGTTACTGCAAGCGGAAATAAGAACGCTGCACTTCCCTGCCTTACTGCTACACTTTTAACAACAGAACCTGTAATACTTCACAATATTCCAAA
>JAFYDO010000048.1 GCA_017544745.1 Treponema sp.
AGTTAAGGAGCTTGCACGCAGCATAGCAAAGCAGATTGAAACAGACCTGCGCTATCCTGGACGCATTCGCCTTACAATGATACGAGAAACACGAATTATTGAGTACGCTCGATAAATCTTGTTATAAAATTAGGGGGAAGGACCAGTCATTTTGACTGGTCCTTTTTTTTAGAATCTTATTCCGCCGTTGAGGCAGAGGATATGATCGGTATTGTAATTTCCACGAGGAACGCAGCGGTAATAGGCGCCTATAAAAGGCCTTACCTTATAAATCTTGTCCTTCATAAAATCATACTGAATTCCAAGTCTAAAACCGTTTCCCCAGGAACTGTTAGTAGTTTTTCCGCCTGTCTTTTCGCCGGTTTGAGGGTCTATATTATTAAAATCACTGCGGTTTCCAAGGCTATAGGCTACAGTAAAATTGAGTCCTGCTACATTCGGAAAAACTTTAATTCCCGAAAAGAAAGCATAATCAATTGAATGATAATATAGTCCGTTGCCCAAGATAAAATCGCAGAAGGTCTCTGCACCAAAAACTACCTTTATGAGTTCTGATATATTAAGGTTTGTGTCTAAGGTTAGCCCCGCAACAATACGCTTTGTGTTATCAGAATTTAAGACAGCTTTACGGTTTGAATCGGCATTGTCACTGTAAATGGAAATACCGGTTCCCAGAGAAACCTCGTTAATAAAGAAACTGTTATCATCAGCAAAAAGCCCCGCTACACCAAATATAACGAGAGCAAGAAAAATACTATGCTTCTTCATATTTAGTTCTGAAGTACTATAAGAGCACCAAGTACAATCAGGTGGCAGGCAAAGTTATAAAGCCACTTTAAGAAGTTGTGTGTTCCGTTGTGGAACAGACCGCCGTTACCAAAGAAATCAATCAGAACAATTGCAACAATCCATACAATCATAATGATGAGCATAAGGACTTTTCCAAGTGAACCAAATTTGTCGCCTATAAAAAGCTCAAGAATAAGGAAAACGCCTGCAATAAGTTCAATAATACCAAAAACAATGCAGAGAATGCTTTCTACATTTCTTGCATCAATAAGGTATTTGATTGCTGCAATTCCTTCATCTCCGCCACCCTGGAGTGCCCAGATTCCTGCTACTGTAAGCATTGCTCCAACTGCAATCTGAAGCAAAAGTCTTCCCAAAGAAAAATTAGATGCTTTTCCCATAATAATCTCCTATTTATATATCACCTTAAAGGATTGATATACTACTTTAATATCAGGCGTAAACTCAAAGCCCAGCACAGCACCTTCATCTTCAAGATATTCGGTCTGCTTTTGACGCCAGGCTTCCAGATTTTCATCTTCGCCCTCTTTTGCGGCCATTTCCCAGGTTACTTCATTAAACGGAAGCACATTTACCGCCTCCAGTTCAATTACGCAGGCCGGCTTACCTGCCCTGTCTACAACTATATAAAGCTCACCCGAAACCGGAAGCGGCTCCTGATCTATTGCAAAGGTTGCATAACTTGAAAAAAACGCAGTCTTGCGTCCGGTTACAACAAGAGTTGTTAATTCATCCTGAACAAAGCCTTTGGCTTCAAAAGTAAGGTCACCGGCACAGCGGGTTTCGGGAGGAAGTCCTTTTTCCTGTAAAAATTTATTCCAGTATTCGTCTAATTCTGTCATTACCCTGCCCTACTGTTTTTTGCAAAGTCTGATTATAAAGGCTGTTATAAAAAGAGCGCTTGGAATTACTGCCGACAAAAGGGAAACAAGCGGCATGCCTGCAACTAGCACAGAATCTGCAGCAAAAACTCCCAGCTCTACCATAAGGTCTACAACCAGGGCTGCATACGAAAATAAAAAGCCTGCTACCAAGAACATCCAGGAAGCGTCGCGGGTTTTGGACATTACAAAAATTGCAAGAAAGGCTGCAATTCCGCCAAGAACAAGCTTAATTATGAATAAAAGAAGCTGTGGATTCATAATTCTTATCTGTCTCCTTTGAAGGGTGCTTTTTTAAGCTGGCTGAATACTCCGGTATCCGCACCATAAGGCACTACCGAAGGCTCATTATAATTTGGATTGATTATAAGGCCAGAGTCGAGACAATGCCTTACAAAATCATCATATTCATTTTCGGAAATTTTTGGGAATAAATAAGGTCCTTTGCGTTCCCAGTATTTTGTGAGCACAGGATCATACACAAACCAGTCTTTTTCGGTGCGTTCATCAAGTGCTGCAACAAGGTTATAAATTGCGCGGGTAACGGCTGTTTCCAGTGCAAATGGAACTGTAAGTGCATCCTGCAGCGGGCAGTCTTCCTTTATAAGCGGCTCTTTTACTGCCAGTATACAAATACTATCTCCCCATGAAAGCGGCGGATTAATGATTACACAGTCTGTTTCTGCCCAGTTTGAGTTTCCCGGATTCCACGGACGATATACTGCTGTAGACTCCGGAGAAATAGTAAGGGCCGCTTTGAGTGCAACGGTTTTATCCGGATAAAAGGCAACACCACGTGCAGATCCCAAAAGCTGTTCCACGGACTTCTTGAGCCTAAGATGCTTCTGGTCTTCGCAGATAAAACCGCCTGTAAGCCCCTTGTTGAGCTGGTTCTTTAAAAAGGTTCCGGCGTTTTTGGTATCCCAGCCAAGAATTGCGCGTCCATTTTCCAGATATAAATCTGTAAGGCGCACTCCCTTTTTTGTATATAAAAAGCATCCCCTGGCACGGGTTATAATGCCGTATTTTGAGTAAATCAGTTTGTACAGCTCATTATTTGTCATACAGTTTATTATACCATTCCAAAGAAGTCGGGTCTATTGCTATTTTCTTTGACGAAGGGTAGTTTCGGTAAAGCC
>JAFYDO010000283.1 GCA_017544745.1 Treponema sp.
AATACAGGCAGCCCAGGAATCGCACAGGCGCTGTTCACCTTCGAGATAATTTGTGGTTACCTGTTCCATACCAATTGACATGTTCATAAAGTTTTCTGTGTTGTAAGACTTCATAAAAGCACTTTGGTTTCTTACATAAAGAAGGACAAAGAAAATAGTGAACAGAACAATCAGAAAATTGGCAATAATAATAAGAATTCTTTTCATGATATAAAGCTTCCATAAGTATTATATCATGATTTGGGTGTAATTTGCGAGATTTTTTTATTCCAGGAATAAAACCTGTGGAACTTTTTTTACAGGATGTTCAAAAATCTGAGCGCGGGAATCAAAGGCTTGGGAAAGAAGCTCTGGGGTAAAAATGGAATTGCGGTCTGATTGAATAAGGCTGCCTTTTGAAAGCAAAAGAAAATCCTTTGCAAAAATAGAAGCTGTGTTCAAATCGTGTATTGAAAAAAGAATTGTTTTGTTAAGATTTTTTATCTGCTCCAGAAACTTTAACTGGAAGGGAAGGTCCAGCTTTTCTGCAGGTTCATCAAAAAGCATTACGGGAGTTTTCTGTGCAAAGCAACGGGCAAGACGACATTTTTGAAACTCGCCGCCGGAAATGTTAAAAAGGCGCTTACAGGCAAAGTCTGTTATTCCAATTTTTTCGAGCGCTTCATCTACAGCACGGGTGCATTCTGTCTGAGTCAGCCTTCCATAAGAATAAAGGCCGGTTTCTATAAACTGGCGTACGCTAAGATTCCAGGCAGGAGTTTCACTTTGCAGTAAAAGAGAAACATTTTGAGCGGCCTCCTGTCTTTTCATTGTAAAAATATTTTTTCCGTTTATTAAAATCTCGCCGGAATATTTGAGATCCGCCGGAACAATTCCTGCCATGAGCAAAAGCAGCGTACTTTTTCCCGAGCCGTTTTTTCCGCAGAGGGCGGTAAAGCTGTTGTCGGGGAGCGTAAAGCTTATATTTTCAAAAACAGGAACGCCGTCGTAGGCAGCAGTAAGATTTTTTACTTCTATCATGATTGCGATTTTCCTCCGCTCATTTTTACAAGGACAATCATAAAGAAGGGTACGCCAACCAGCGAGGTTATGATTCCAACGGGGAGTTCGGATGGAGCTACGACTGTACGTGCAAGAGTGTCGGCTACAAGCATTAAAAGGCCGCCCAGAATCATGCTTTCAAAAATAAGAGTGCGGTGGAGCGGGCCGTAAAGCTTGCGTGCAATGTGCGGAGCAATTAGTCCTACAAACGAAATAATTCCGCCCGAGCATACTGCGCAGCTTGTAGCAAGTGAGCCTGCAATGAGTACATAGTTTCGTAAGTATTTATAATTGAGTCCAAGGGTTTGTGCAGAGTCTTCTCCGCAGACAAGAACGTCCAGATGACGCGCGCAAAACTGCAGCAGCACAAGTGACAGCAAAGATGGAATTATAAAAACAGTAAACTCCTTCCAGCCCTTGCCGTTAAAGCTTCCCGTTGTCCAGACATAAAAGGAATGAAGATCGCTTTCGTGGGTAAGCAGGATGATGGAAGCAACAGCAGAAAAAAAGGTTCCAATTGCAGTTCCCGAAAGCAGCAGAGTTACGCTTGAGTTTCCACGGAAAAATTTTGAAAAAAGAAAAACGCAGAAGGCCGAAAGCAGCGCTCCTGCAAAAGCAAAAAAGGTTGCGGGGCTTAAATAACTTATTGCGGCAATTGGAAGCAGTCCCGAAATAACTGCACCAAAGGTGGCGCCGGAACAGACTCCCATAATTCCCGGGTCTGCAAGAGGGTTACGGAAAAAGCCCTGGAATACAGCACCGGTTGCTCCAAGCAAGGCTCCGCAGGTAATGCTCAAAAGAATGCGTGGCAGTCTTATTTTTGAAATGATGATTGTGTCGGTCCTGGAGCAGGTTTTTGCCAGAACCGACAGCGGAGAAATAAAACGTGTGCCTAGGCAAAGCGCAATAAAACCAAGTATTACGAGAACAATCACCGGTAATATTTTAAGGAGAAACTTTGCTCCGCGCTTTGCTTTCACAGTTTATTTACTTCCACAAAATATTTGCAAGTTTTTCAACAGCATCTACACAGCGAGGTACAGAACGTACATAGCGGTCGTCGTCGCCCATGTAGTAAATGCCGCCCTTTGGATTAAAGATTTCGCTTGGTTTTCCGCCACCCATTCCGTCTCCTGTGTAGAAGATAAAGTCCGGGTTTGCGTCAAGAACTGCTTCTTCGCTTACCATTGGGTAGGCATATTCTTCGTTGGCAAAAATATTAATTCCGCCGGCCAGAGTGATGATGTCGTTCATGAATGTATTCTTTCCAACGCTCATCATTGGCTCGTGCCATACTTCCCAGTAAACAGTTGGAGCAGCCTGCTTTTTCATTTTGTTTTTGATTAATTTTTCGGTGCGTGCAAGAGTTGCATCCATCTGTTTTACAACCTTCTGTGCACCCTTCTGATGACCTGTGAGTTCACCAATTTCAAGAACTTCTTTTTTTACAGCTTCGATGCTTACAGCGTCAGAAACATAAACCTTAATTCCAAGGTCTTCCAGTGGCTGGATAAGAAAGTCGTGCATGCCTGCAAAAAGATAAACCAGAGTTGGTTCATAAGCAATAATTGCTTCAAGGCTTATTGTGTTTCCTGCAAATCCGCCAACGCTAGGATAGTTTGCAGCTTCCGGAGGATAGTCACAAAGGTCTGTTCTTGCAACAAGAGTATCCTGTGCACCAATTGCAAAAATGATTTCTGTAGCAGCAGGTCCGAGTGTTACAACACGAACATCAGAAGCAGTATTTTTCTTTGAACTCTTGGCAGCGCCAAAAGTCAAACCAGTAAAAATGCTCAATGCGAGCAGTAAGGTAAGTATTTTTTTAAGTGTTTTCATAGTAAATAATATAATTCAAAAGAGAGGTTGTTGCAATTATAGATTGCCACGTCGCCCTGCGGGCTCCTCGCAATGACGGTCATTGCGAGGTCGGAGGCCGTGGCAATCTACGATTGTAATAAATGAAAGAATGTTCTATATTTAAAAAATGATTCTTACGCACAGACTTTCACAGGACCAGGTAGCGCCCGATTATCAGGAATTATTCAGATACGCGGGTTTTGCAAAGCAGGCC
>JAFYDO010000284.1 GCA_017544745.1 Treponema sp.
GCAAACGAAAGTGAAAAACCGGGAACTGTTGTAGCTCAGCAGGAGATTCTTGATGAATATGTTCCTAACTATACAAGGGTAACTGTAGAAATGGCTCTGCCGGAGCGTTCTTCGGACAGCGACAATATAAGCGGAATCTTCCAGGAAAAGCTTCCTGATTATCCGTACCCTGTTCCTATGAAGCTTGACGCCTACCCTGCAGAAGGAACCTCTTATACAATTGTAAGCTTTAATCATCCGGGCGGAAACCTTACAATTCCTTATGAAGTTCCGCGCGGCACTACACTTGTTCTGAGTGTTGCAGATAAGGTAGAAGCAAGGAAACTAGTTGAATAATGAACCAACCTTTAGTTTGCATGACATTAACAGGTAAAACTCTTGAGGAAAACAGGCAGCTTGTAAACAAGTATTACAAATACATAGACCTGGTTGAATTGAGGGTTGACCACCTTACAGAGCAGGAGCAGCTTTACGCAAGAAAGTTTCCTGCAATGATTCGCATGCCATGCATTCTTACAATAAGGCGCGATATTGACGGCGGACTTTTTGACGGAGGAGAATTTTCAAGAATCTGTCTGTTTAGCCGTGCCCTTGCTTTTGCAGACCAGGACAGAACAAAAAACTTTGCCTACGTAGATTTTGAAGACGATTTTCATATTCCGAGTATTCAGGATGCGGCCATGGCTTTTGGTGTAAAAATTATCCGTAGCCTTCACAGCATGAACGAGCCTATTTACAACCTTCGTGAACGCTGCGACGAAATGCGCAAGACCGGTTATGAAATTCCCAAAATTGCGTTTAAGCCGCATAAGCTTAGCGATGTTGCAAACCTGTTCCGCGAAGGAAGCCAGATGACACAGTATGATCACATTTTTTGTGCCATGGGTGCAGAAGGCCTTCCATCCAGAATTCTTGCAACCTTTTCCAATTCCTATCTGACCTATGTTTCGCCGGAAGAATCTATTGCAAATACTGCAAGCATTGGACACATAGATCCTGTAACGCTCAACACACTTTACAACTTCCGTTCTATTACAAAAGAAACAAGACTCTTTGGCATTACAGGCTGGCCGCTTTATAAAGTTAGCGGACCGGAGATTCATAATTCGGGCTTTAAGAAAAATGGCATTGATGCAGTTTATATTCCTATAAGGTCGCAGCTTGCTTCCGAAGCACTTTCTTTTGCAGAGCAGATTGGAATAGAAGGACTTTCTATTACAAATCCGCATAAAGAATCGGTAATGTATTACCTGCACGAACAGTCGCCGGAGGTTGTTCAGATTGGAGCGTGCAATACTGCAATTTATAAAAACAAAAAATGGTACGGATATAACACCAATGCTTATGGTTTCCGCCGCGCACTGGAAGAGTTCCTTGGTCCTATAAAGATTAAGCGCAAGAAGGTTGCAATTATTGGTGCCGGTGGAACTGCGCGTGCAATTGCTTATGTACTTAAACAGATGGGTGCGCGTGTCTGCATTTTTAACAGAACTCTAAGCCACGCAAAGCAGATTGCAGAGCATTATGGTTTTGAATACTGTGCTCTGGAACCGGACTGTGCACCTGTTCTTGATGACTATTCAAATCTCATCATTCAGACAACCTCGGTGGGAGCTTCCAAAGAAAACAAGGGCGATGTTCTAAACTCGCCTGAAAATAATGACCCTATTTATTTTTATAACTTTAGGGGCAACGAACTTCTTTTTGATATTCTGTACAGACCCGCAATTACTCCTGTAATGAAAAGAGCTTCTCTTGCGGGCTGCCGCGTAACCAACGGATATAAAATGCTTGAGTACCAGGCCTATGCCCAGTTCAAGCTTTTTACAGGCCAGGATTTTGAAGAAGGGTTTGAAAACATAAATTTCTAGATTCCGAATCAAGTTCGGAATGACATGAGGACAAAATTATGACACAAAGTGAACAGAAAAAGCTTGTTGCAGATACTGCAATTGATACCTTAATTGAAAAGGGAAAAATCTTTAGCGGAATGAAAATTGGGCTTGGAACAGGTTCTACCGCCATGCCTGCAGTTTACCGCCTTGCAGAACACATCAAAAGCGGCGAGCTTAAGGATATAAAGGCTGTTGTTACAAGCTTTCAGACACAGAACGCCTGCCAGGATCTTGGCATTCCTGTATATTCTTTGAACGACAGAATTATTGACGGCCACCTTGATTTGTCTATTGATGGCGCCGACGAAGTTACTCCGGACTGCTTTTGTATTAAAGGCGGCGGTGCTGCACATGTTCGCGAAAAGTTAGTTGAATATAACTCTGATGTTTTTGTTGTTGTAGCAGATTCTACAAAGGCAGTAGACACCATTGGTACAAAGTTTGCAGTGCCTGTAGAAATTATAGAAAGCGCACGCGTTGCAGTTACAAAGGCTCTTGAAGCTCTTGGTGCAAAATGTGTACTGCGCGAAGGAGTTCGTAAAGCAGGTCCTGTAATTACCGATAACGGAAACCAGATTCTTGACTGCACCTGGAGTGCTCCTATAGATGTGGCCGCTATGGAAGATAAGATTAATGGAATTGTGGGCGTTGTAGAAAACGGACTTTTTAGCAAGAACAAGCCTATTGTGTTTGTTGCAACTAACGACGACAAGGTAGAAATAAGGAACTGGCACTAATGTTTCCACCCTTCCCGCAGGAACTGGCCCGTCACTACTGTCTTGAATTTATTAAAGGCATAGAAGACGGGTCTGTTGTTTTAAAGCAGGTTTCTCAAGAAAGTGAAGAACGCAAAGGGCATGGTGTTATGGTTGGGGCACTTGTATGTAGTGATGC
>JAFYDO010000285.1 GCA_017544745.1 Treponema sp.
CCCATCTGCTGCTCAATAACGTCAACAGATTGGGTATTGTTGGTTGCAGAATCCTTAACTTCCTGAATTGACTCTTTAAGATGCATTGTAGAAATAACACCGTCCTGTACAGCCTTAAGGGTTGATTCAGAAGCCTTTACTACAGTGCGCATGAATTCACGTACCTGAACAGCATCATCAGTCTGAGTCTGAGCAAGATCATTAACCGCATGAACCGCATCTACTACATTAATTGTTGCCTGCTGGGTTTCTGCAGCGCCAATTTTCTGTTCTTCCATTGCGGCAGAGATTTCACCAACAAAGTTTGCAGTTTCTTCTACCTTGCGAGAGATGTCCATAAAGGAATCGCCTGCAGAGTTGATTGTTTCTACACCGTTGTCGATTGTAACAATCATTTCCTGAATATGCTGCTGGATATTGCGTGCACTCTTGGCACTTGATTCAGCAAGATTACGAACTTCTTCGGCAACAACCGCAAAACCCTGACCATATTCACCGGCGTGTGCAGCCTCAATAGCAGCGTTCATAGAAAGCAGGTTAGTCTGACTTGCAAGATTTTTGATGATATCAACAAATTCCTGAACTTCGGCAGAGCTCTTTTGAATCTCCTGCATGGTTTTAATTGCGTTTTCAATTGACTGTTTACCCTGTTCACTTTTCTGGGTAAGAACTTCGGCAGAACCACGTGCTTTTTCTGCAGTTTCTGCAACCGAACCGATATTTGCAGTCATCTGAGTAACAGAAGAAGAAATTGTTGCAACCGAATTTGACTGTTCTGCAAGGTGCTCGCGGATTACCTTAATACTCTTTGCAAGGCGCGAAATGCTCTTATCGGCTTCCAATACGAGGTTGTTCTGTTCACTTGAGTTTCCGTTGATTTTTTCAAGCATTGTAGAAAATTCTTCAATAGCAGTAGAAGAGTTGAATACCGACGCATTGATGATTTTAGAGGTATAAGAAACGGTGTCTGTACTGTCCATAAGCTGTTTAATCATTGTAGAAAGCTTATCAATCATTTCGTTGATGGAAGTTGTAAGAACACCAAAGTCATCAAGAATTGTAATGTTTACACGATGCTGAAGGTCTCCTTCCTGTGCAATATCCTCCATAACCTTAGAGGCATGCTTCATACGGCCTGTAAGCCCCCAGATAATTACTAAGAAAGGATATGTAGCAAGCAGAACAGAAAGCACAAAACAAAGCACACCTTTTTTCATAAATACAGTAGGATCAGGAACCTGGAACGAACCGTAAAGGGTAGCAAGCATGTTTACAGCCATAAAATCGAGTGCAACAAAGAAGGTCATGGTCAAAATGCTCGAAAGCGCCATGGAACGGTATTTTTTGAGGTTTGAAACCGACTGAATCTTAAGCAGCTGTCGTGGCTTAGAAAGCAGGGCATCAAGACCATTTACTGTGGACATACACGAGATACCGCCAAAAGCAACAGCCTGTGCAACAATAAGAACTACGCGGACCGGAATATATTCTGCACGGCCTGCATGAATACCATCCCAAACCATATAAACCTGGCCTACAAAAAAGCCTATAAAGTTTGCTGTGATTGTAAGTATATTGAGCTTGCTGTAAGTACCAAGACACTTTCTGGTTTCTTCTTCTGTCGGTGTATAATCTTCTGTTTTAATCTTTTTGAGGATCTTATCAAAAGGACGGCAATAAAACCATGCAATAACCAGAACTATTGCAAGCAGGAAAATAGAAACTCCCATATTGATTGCAAAGCCGCCAATAAACATCTCTTCCGGAGTATTATAAATAAATGCGAGCGCAAAGAATCTTAGGAAAAGTACACTTGTTAATGTAACTACACTTAATAAAATAGCATATGATAAAAAGACTGTCATAATATTATAATTATACACTCAAAAGGTGTGGTTGTCATTAAAATAAATGTTTTTATAGTGAAAAATACTCGCGCAAGTGTTCTTTATGTATAATGTGGCTCCCAGTCACAAAGCGGTGGCCAAAAGCGCCGGCTAGCCGGCTTGACGCTGACTGTTGTAGTGGAACTATTAAATGCCGCTCTCGCGGCATCAACAGTCAGAGTCATTTTGTCCCCCGTTTTGTTCCTTCGCGCCACATTAAAATAAATATTATCAGGCGCGAGTCTTTTTAGATGTCTTTTATTGTAAACAATCGATTTTTTTGATATATTTATATGACAATTTCTTATCTTTTATGGGAGTACAAAAATAATGAACAGACGTTTAATCACTGCAGCTTTGCCTTATGTTAATAATATACCACACTTGGGAAATATCATTCAGTCGCTTTCGGGGGATGTTTTTGCACGATTCTGCCGTAACCGCGGGTATGATACACTTTATGTCTGCGGTGTAGATGAATATGGTACTGCAACCGAAACAAAGGCTCTGGAAGAAGGAAAGGAGCCTCGTGCTTTGTGTAATCATTATTATCAGGAACACACAAAGATTTATAAATGGTTCAACATCAATTTTGATAAATTTGGACGTACTTCAAACGAACAGTGTACAGAAATCACTCAGAGTCTTTTTAAAGACCTGGACGCTGCAGGCTATATTAAAGAGCATGTAAACCAGCAGCTTTTCTGTCCTCACTGTAATATGTTCCTTGCAGACCGCTATGTAGACGGAACCTGTCCAAAATGTGGTTATGAAAAAGCCCGCGGAGACCAGTGCGATAAGTGCGGTTCTCTGCTTGATCCAATTGAACTTAAAAATCCAAAATGCCATACCTGCGGTTCAACCCCGGAAGTTCGCGAAACAAAGCATCTTTATATTGACCTGCCTTCAATCAGTCCAAAACTCAACGAATGGATGGAAAAGGCTAGTGTAGAAGGACGCTGGGCAGACAACGCAATCAATATGACAAAGGCCTGGATTCGCGACGGACTTCAGGAACGCGCCATTACACGTGACCTTAAATGGGGTATCCCGGTTCCAAAGGAAGGCTACGAAAACAAAGTATTCTATGTTTGGTTCAACGCCCCAATCGGTTATATTTCTATCACAAAACAGCTTGCAGACGAGCTTGTAAAGGCCGGAAAGCAGAGTTTTGACTGGAAGAGCTGGTGGATTCCTTCAGAAAGCGAAGAAGGCAAGAACAAGCCAAAGGTAGACCTTTTCCAGTTTATTGGTAAAGACAATATTCCGTTCCACACAGTTGTATTCCCTTGTACAATGCTCGGAAGCCCGCACGAATGGACAAAGCTTCATCATATGTCCAGCACCGAGTTCCTTAACTACGAGGATGGAAAATTCTCAAAGAGTCTTGGAATCGGAGTATTTGGAAGCGACGCAATAGAGACTGGAATACCTGCAGACGCCTGGCGTTTCTACATTTTCTATAACCGCCCGGAAAAGCAGGACTACCAGTTTACCTGGAAAGACTTTATGGAAAAGCTCAACGGAGAACTCATCGGTAATCTTGGAAACCTTGTAAACCGCACACTTTTGTTTGTAAATAAATACTACGAAGGAAAGATTCCTGACGCTCCTGTAGATGAAGAGCTTTGGACAAAGGTTCGCGAGCTTGAAAAGAAAGCTACAGATTATCTTGAATGGGCAGAGCTTAAAGATGCTTTCCACACAATGTTTGAAATTGCAGACCTGTGTAATAAAAAGTTCCAGGCAACAGAGCCATGGAAGGCACGTACAGAAAATCCTGCAGTTGCAGAAAGCCTTATCCATAACCTTTGCTATGTAATCAAAGACCTTATGATTATGATGAATCCATACATGCCTCAGTATACACAGCAGATTATGAGCTACTTTGGACTTCATATTCAGGAAAAGAAGGTTGGAATGGAAACTGTTCCTGGCTGCACCTGGGATGACCTTGGCAAAACAGACGGTCTTACAACTGTAGGACCAACAGAAGTTTACTTTAAGCCAATGGACCAGAAGACCATGCTTGCATTCCGCGAAAAGTTTAGCGGTAAGCAGCAGAAGGAAGCAGAAAAAGCCGCCAAGAAGCAGGAAAAGAAAGCTCACGCAGAGCCAGAAGCACTTCCTCTTGACCAGCAGGAAGCCTTCTTTAACGCAAACATTGAACTTACAGTTGCAAAAATTACAGACGTAAAGCCAAACCCGGAAGGCGAAAAGCTTTACATAGAAACTCTGGACGACGGAAGCGGAACACCACGCACAATTCAGTCGGGACTTCGTATGTACCTTAAGGAAGAAGAGCTCCTTGGCAAGCACGTTATTATTGCTGCAAACCTTGCTCCTAGAACCATGCGCGGAGTAGAAAGCCGTGGTATGCTCTTAGCAGGTGACTACAAGGACGAAAACGGCAAGGAATGTGTAGAAGTTCTTGATGCAAGCTGGGCAGAGCCTGGTACAAAGGTAGTACTGCAGGGTGCAGACCCGGCCGCCGCTAAAAAAGCCGAAATCAACATTGATGAATTCTTTAGTGTACAGATTAAGGCAGTAGACGGAAAAGTTCAGATCGCAGGAAAAAATTTACTTGCAAATAACCGAGAAGTTGTTACAATTAAAGCATTAAACAGTGATATCGGATAGTAACTGCACATGACACAACAGGTAATAAATGCAGCCAACATTGCGTTGGATGTATATAGTGTAATTGTCTCAATTATTATAGCGGGATCAATCTATCTTTATAAAAGGGTAGACAAATCGGCAAAGTGGTTTGCATATACAAACATAGTTGCCGTTATCTATGGAATTGCAGATATCTTTATGTGGATAAGCGAAGGAACCGATGCAAAGTGGAAGCTTGTTGCACTGCCTGTTTCTTCATTTATCTTTTTTCTGTTTGGTATTCTTATCTTCTTCTGCTATATTCAGTACATTCTCATTTATTACCGACGAACCAGCGAAATAGGAAAAAGCTATCATATTTTCTGTGCAATTCTTGTAATCATTTATTTAATCTTCCTGGTTATTACTCTTTTTACAGACAGCATTTATACAATATCACCGGAAAATACTTATTCCAGAGGACGACTGTTCCTGTCTACAGTAATAATCGAAATATTCCTGTATTGTGAAGCACTTTTCTTAATTCTTAAATATCATAAAAATATCAGTAATTTTGAAAACCTGGGCTTTGCGTCGTTTATTTTTGTTCCGTTTATCTGCCATATAGTTCAGCTTGCAAACTTTGGTGTTGCTCTTACAAGCTTTGGACTTTCAATCTCATTCCTCATTATTTTCATAAATCTTAATCAGAAAATTATTCTTGATGTACAGTCCGAAAAATCTGCGATAAACGAAAATAAACTTAAGAATCTTGAGCTTCAGAAAAAGACAATTTTATATCTTACAAATCTTTTGGAAAACCGCGACCTTGAAACCTCTAATCATGAACTAAGGCTTTCTAAATATGTAGAGCTTCTTGCAAAACAATGTGTAAAGAGCGGTATTTACGCAGACACTCTTACACCTGAATATATCGAAAATCTTATAGATGCTGCACCGTTCCATGATATCGGTAAAATCTATGTTTCTGATTCAATCTTAAAAAAGCCTTCTAAGGTTGATGAAAATGAATATCTTGAGATTCAAAAGCATGCCGAATACGGATCCGCAATTGTTAATGAAGTTTGTTCTATAAGCTATGAACGAGACTTTACCAAAATGGTTTCTAATATCTGTAAATACCACCACGAAAAATGGAATGGTAAAGGTTACCCGGAACATCTTAGAGAAGAGGACATTCCGCTTTGCGCACGAATGATGGCTATTGCAGATGTATACGATGCGCTTGTAACAAACCGCTGCTATAAAAACAAGATTTCTTATGACGAAGCCTTTAAGCTAATCAGAAGGGAATTTGGCGAAAGCTTTGATCCAAAGCTTGCAGAGCAGTTTATAAAGATAAAAGACCAGATAATCGAAATAACCGAAAAATACAACGACAACTCCATTGAAGGTTTATAAATAATGTTTGACATAAAGGTTTTACCAATAGACTCAACTAAAAGAACCAATAACGGTTCTTTTTTACAGACACCATTCTGGTGTGAATTTAAATCCCGACACGACTGGACTTATAAACGTTTTTTTCTTGAACTTACCTACAAGGGTGCAGAAGAAAGCCAGACTCTTACCGAAGAAGTGTCGGTATTAAACAGAAGCTTTGCCAGCGGAAGATTTTCCCTTGCATATATTCCGCTTTTTCCAAAGCTGCCGTTTGACATTAATGAAATTACACCGCAGGACCAGACAATTGAGTTTACAAACCTTTTGCATGACATTGCCTTTGCCTTAAAACCTGAGCTTCCTGCAAATACTATTGCAATACGCTTTGATCCTGATGTTGCTTTTGATACAGCAGAAGAACGGGCAGAGTATAACCACGGAATGAGAATAATTTCCTTTGCAGACAGGCTTGGTCTTAAAACGAACCACGTAGATATTCAGCCGCCTGACACAACATTAGTTGACCTTACCGCTGGCGAAGACGAAATACTTGGGCGTATGCACCAGAAATGGCGATACAACATACGGCTTGCAGAAAAAAA